>CAMDHE010000104.1 GCA_945898095.1 Roseateles toxinivorans
TACTTCGCTGCGCCGCTCAGCCACTGCCCTGCTTAGCGCTCGCCTTGGGGCCAAGCAAACTCCATGAACAGGACGGCTGGGCGCAATGCGTAGCGAAGTAAAGGGGGAGGTTCCGGCAGTAAGCCGGAGCCGGAGGACTGAGCCCGGACATAGGGAGTCCCGGGGACTGCCTATGCCTGGCGAAGGATCAAGCCTCTGGCGCGAGCATGAGCGAAGTATTACGCCCAGTCGGCCGGGCCACTATTTGGATTTGCTCGAGCTAAAGGCGCCGTCGCGTTTCAAGGAATAGTTGAAGTCAGTCGGATGGGCCATGCCAGTGGCCGAGCGACTTCGCTCATGTCCCCCGGACCGTGACATACCCGGTCCTCCTCCTCTACTTCGCTGCGCCGCTCAGCCACTGCCCTGCTTAGCGCTCGCCTTGGGGCCAAGCAAACTCCATGAACAGGACGGCTGGGCGCAATGCGTAGCGAAGTAAAGGGGGAGGTTCCGGCAGAAAGCCGGAACCGGAGGACATGAGCGAAGTATTGCGCCCAGTCGGCCGGGCCATTATTTGGCTCCGGTCGACCTTAAGGCGCCGTCGCGTGTCAAGAAAAAGTTGACTTCTGGGACGGGCCGTGCCAATTGCCGATTGGGGAATTGCCCCGGCCAGCCAGTTTATGCAGGCCTTGTAATCGATGCCGGGGTCGTAATCGCCCGCAGGTCAGAACCAATCGCTCAGCAGCGCATTGACTTCGGCCGGGCGTTCGAACTGGATCCAATGACCTGCGCCTTCGATGACGATGCTGCGCCGGTGCGGATGTCCATCAGTGAGCGTTTGGGCGGCACTCAGGACATGGGCGGTCGGGTCATGCGCGCCCCAGACCATCAGCGTTGGTATCTGCAACTGATCGAACGCCTGGCGCATCACATCGGTATGGGAGAACTTCTTGCCACGCAGCCGCGCCAATTCGCTGGCTTCGATGTGGATCTGCAAAGCCAGGTCATCAATGGCGGCCGGCTCATGCAGCATCAACTGCGCCAGGTTGTGCTTGTGCGCCTCGAACTGCTCTGGTCCGGGGGGCAGAAAGCGCCAGTTCTTCAATTTCAATGGCTCGCGCGGCAGACCATGGCCGGTCGGGCCCAGCAATGCCAGCCGACTGACGCCGCCGCGCAATTGCGCCACATGAACCGCCACGATCGAACCGAAGGAGAACCCGGCGATGCCGACTTCCGCGTCGACCCCGATCAGGCTGTCGATGCTCTGGCTCAGCGCTTGTGCCAGCCGCGGCACATTGATCGGCGACGCCAGATCCTGCGATTCGCCGCAACCTGGTAGATCGGGCAGCCACAGCGTGTATTGGCTCGCCAGCGCCTCGATGTTGTGCACCCAATGTAGCCAGCCACCGCTGCCGCCATGGATCAGCAGCAAGGGTTTGCCGCTGCCGAAACGCCGCCATTGAATCCGGGTCTGCTCGAAGATCGTCGTGAATTTTTCGCCGCTTTTTTCGATCGCCGTGATCAGCGCCTGCGCTTTTTGAACAGACATGCCGAGGCTCAATCCAGGTTGATCTTGATCGACTTGATCAGCTTGCCCATCTCGCCGCTGGTGTGAACCAGAAATGCGCGGAATTCGGCTGGGTTGCTGTTGACGACCACCGCACCCTGGGAGACCAGTTTCTCCTTCAGGTCGGGTGCAGCCAATGCCTTGTTGATCTCGCGGTACAACTTGTCGATGATTTCCGGCGGGGTCTTGGCTGGCGCCAGAATTCCGCTCCAGGAATCGATCTCCACCCCAGGAAAACCTGCTTCACCCATGGTCGGCACATCGGGCAATTGCGGCAAGCGCTGCACGGAAGCCACGGCCAGCGGGCGCAATTTGCCTTCCTTCAGATAGGGAATCGCCGACAACGCGGCCATGAAACCCATCGAGACCTGCTTGCCCATCAGATCGTTCAAGGCTGGAGCCGCACCCTTGTAGGGAATATGGATCAGTTGGATACCGGCCTTTTGCTGCAGCAACTCGCCCGCCAGATGCTGGGTTCCGCCGGTACCCGACGAGGCAAAGCTGAGCTGCCCGGGATTTTTCTTCGCGTTCGCAACCAGTTCGGCCATGCTCTTGGCCGCGTCCAGGTGAACCGCGAGGATGGTCGGCGCCGACATCACCTGGCTGATTGGCTCGAAGCTCTGCAGGCCGTCGAATTTGAGGTTCTTGTACAGATGGTTGTTGATCGTCAGCGGCGCTGCGGCCATCAACAGCGTGTAGCCATCCGGTGCGGCGCGGGCGACGATTTCAGAGGCCAGATTGGAACTGGCACCCGGTTTGTTCTCGACCACGACCGGTTGGCCAAAAGCCGCCTGAAGCTTGACCGCGATCAGGCGCGCGGCCAGATCGGTCGGCCCGCCAGCAGAAAAACCGACCACGATCTTGATCGGTCCATTCGGAAAGTTCGCCGCATTGCCCTGCGCCTGCGCCAAGCCGCACAGCAGCAGCGCCGCAGCGCTGGCAATCGCCCTTCTTGTGATCGTATTCATCCCATTCTCCTTTTTATGTTCTTGATCGACGGACTCAGCCCTTGCCGGGCCGCTGCGAAAAACTGCGCTCAAACACGCCTTCGGCAATCCGGTTCTTCAGCATCTCGACCGATCCGCCGGCAATCATCCAGCCACGAATCCGCCGTACGCAATATTCAAGCAGAGTTTCGCGGCTGTAACCGGTCGCCCCCATCGCCTGCATCGCTTCGTTGCCGACTTCCCATCCCGCCTGGTTGCATGCGAGTTTAGCCATCGCCGTGCTGTGTGCGCTCGGCAGGCCCTGTTCGCCTTCCATCGCCGCCTTGTAGAGCAGCAACTGCGCCGCTTCAAGCTTCAACGCCATCTCGGCAAACTTCCATTGCAGACCCTGGAATTCGCACAAGGGCCGGCCGAATTGCTTGCGCAGTTTCACATGCTCGCGCGCCAGATTGAAGCAATGCCGACCCAGCGCCAGCGACCTCGACGCATTGCCAAGTCGCTCGACATTGAAGCCCGAAATCTGTTTCTTGAAGCCACCCGGCCCGAGCAGCAGATTGGCCGCTGGAATACGGCAATCTGCCATGAACAGCGGGCACCATTCTTCACCACTCATGAAGGCTGATGGCGCACCGATGGTGAAACCTGGCGTACCGCGCTCAATCAGCACCGACCCAATGCCATCCAGGCCCGGGCCGAAGCGCACATAGAGCAGAAACAAGGAAGCATCGGGGCTGTGGGTTGAAAACACCTTGCTGCCGTTGATGACGTAATGGTCACCGTCAAGGCGTGCATGGGTCTTCAATTCGGTCACCGCCGAGCCTGCGTCGGGCTCGGTCATACCGAGTGAAATCAGCATGCGTCCGCTCAGCAACTCGGGCAACCAGCGCGCCTTTTGCTCTGCGCTGGCATATTCGACGAAGGTGCGGATCGGGCCGAAATTGCCGGCCTGGACGATGTCTGCACTCTTCGGACAGACCAGCGCAACTTCCTGGATCGCGAGCACCGCATGCATCAATGAACCGCCCTGGCCACCATCTTCTTCAGCAAAGGCAATACCCAGCAGACCCTGCTGGGCCAGCAGTTGCGCCACATCGGCCGGATAGGCGGACGAATGCGCGCGCTGCAACGCACCAGCAGCCAGCTTTTCACTGGCAAAGCGGCGCACCGAATCGGCAAAACTTGCGTGCTCTTCGCTCAAATTGAAATCCATGCTTTTCCCTCGTCATTCAGCGATTTGGATTCTGGCCAATTGTTCGCCATGGCGGGCGTCAAATTGCGTGCGATGCCATGCGCAATTGTCATGGCTGCGCGGTTCAAGCGCAGCTGTAAAAACCAAACCATCCGAAAGACTGCCGGCAAGCAGCGTCGCATCAAATCGGCCTGCTGTTACGCGTCCGAACGGCTCAGGTTTTACCCTTGAAATGAGCAATTGCGTAGAACGAAAGGTCTGTTTAAAATAATCAAAGTTGCGCAAATTGAGTAAACATCATGGATACTCAGCGCAGCTTGAAAATCGAACTCCAAAACAAGAAAAATTGCCTCAATGCGGGATAGTCAAACGACAGGGAAAAAACAAGCCGGCTCGCCTTTGCGAGGGTCAGCTATTGACCGCTTGGAAGACTGCATTGGCAGCGGAGCCAACTGTGCTTTTTGACCACTGCGCTGAATGCCGCGGCTGCTGTCACATCGACGATGGTTACCCCGCGCTCGAAGTCACATTGACCGCTGTCGAGAAAAAAATTCATGGCAGTCTGTGCATACAGACCAACTGCGAACATCTGGGCAATTCGGGCTGCACTCTGGGAGATGCCAAGCCGTTCAGTTGCCAGTTGTATCCGCTCTCGTTCAACCCGAAGACGAAGGCCTTTCTCTTCGACGCCGATTGCCCCTTGATGCCCGAATACCAGCGGCAGTTGCAAGATGAGGGCAGCGAGGCTTCCACCCACCTCGGGCTGATGTCGTCCGAGCTGAAACGCCTGGCAAAGGCAGACCCCGGTTTTCTGAGCAAGAACTTCCGGATCGATGCGGATTACTTTGACCTGCAGCCCCTCAAGCTCAAGGCTTTGCCGAAAGATGACGCGCCATGAGAAATGACTTCCGTCCAACTGAAGGATTTTTTGAAGTGGCGTCCTGCCCGCCGATGGACCTGGCGGTCCAGACACTGGCCTATCAAAGCTGGACTGCTGACAACCTATGCGTCGAGAGTTTCCACGAACAGACCCGCTACTTCACCAGCCGCTGGGATGCGCTCTGCCCCTATATCGACATCACACCTGAAATGCTGGCGCTCGCGCGCAAACCGTTTATCGTCTATGCCTTGCCGCCTGATGGCAACTTCGGTGTGCCGATCAACGACCACTACGGCTTGGTCAACTGTGCAGACGAGAATTTCTGGACCGATCCCTGGCGGGCGCGAAAGTTCCGCGACCTGGACAAAATGTTCAAGCATTTCCATTGTTCAGAGAAGGTCATTCCGGGCAAGGACATCAGCGTCGAATACATCCTTGAACTCGGCGCCGAACATTTCAATGCCTACGACATCCATGCCAAGGAGATCGATGGTTTCGTCGACTACATCCGAAAACTCGATGTGCTGATCCTGCAGGTGCATGCCGACAATGGCGATCTGATTCTCACCGACGTCTCACTCCTCTTGCCCGAGCGCAATCAGGTCTACGGCAGTTTTTGTCAATGGAACACCGACTACAAGAACCGCTCGCCCGGCATCTATGCCTGCTTGCTGGCAGCGCGCTGGACGGCCAAGCATGGCTACAAATATTACAACCTGGGTCCGGTCGGGGACTACAAGTACAAGTCATTGCTGGTGACCGACCTTGAGCCGATCTACGGTATCGCAATGACCGACCCTGAGCATCCGCTGGCGCTGGATCCGACTTCCCCCCTGCATACCGACTTCAAGCCGTCGGAGTGGAACCAGATTTACCGCGTGCCGCCCGGGTGAGACTGCGGGCTCATTCGAAAATATGCGTGGCGCCGAAACTGACGTCGTAATCCATCATCAACTCCTCGCCCCGCTGGATCGCCTGCAAGGTGATCAACTGGCCGTTCTTCTTGAATTGAACGTTGGGAGTTTTTGAATGATTCAAATAGACTGCCATATTCATTGAATTGAGTCCGATCGAGGGGATCAGAACCTCTTTATCATCGCAATAGCAGAAAATCTCTATCTCCTTGCGCACGCTGCGTGGCAAGGCCTTGATTTCCTCGGGAGTAAAACTTATCTCCTCAAACTTCAGCAGTGACTTCATTGGATTGACGCCCTTCGGGATGGCCCGAATCGCAAACACGCCGATGCCATGTACCGGCGACACCCCGAGGTGACAGTAAACCTCTTGACTCAAATGTTCTAATATTTTCTTCTTGGAATTAGACATGGCGCTTGAAATTTGGGGGTTTCTTGATAAATGCCAAAGCGGCGGCAGCAAGGAAGCGAAGAAATTTTCCACGCAACGATATATTACACCGATCCAAGACCGTCCGGCGGATCGCTTGCGGTTCTCGGCTAGAGGGATTTCCAGATGCCGGTGAGCTGACCAGCAGGGCTTGAGCAGGCTTGCCGGGGATCAAGTGCCCGACAACCTGACCGTTTGGTCCAATCGCGTCAGCAATGGCGCAAAGTCCAGGGGGGATGAACTGATGAAAAAATTGTTCACGAATGAGTATTTCGTCAAAAAAGAGTTCCTCAGTGCTGATCTTTGCGCGCGTTGGGAGAAGAAAATTCTCGCCAATCTGAAATTGTTCGGGCCTGATGTCGAACCGCAATATGGCCAGATGGCGGCCTATTACGGCATGATCGAATCCGGCCTGAACGAAAGCTACTATCGTTTTGCCGAAAAGCACAACAAATATCTGGTCAAAGAATTTCCTGAGGTCACGGGAATAATCAAGAGTCTGGGCGAACTCATTCTGGAACGTTCCGGCCTCAAACCGGATGCTTTGCCGGTGGTGCCGCGCGACAAAAAGTATTTCCTGATGGCCGGCTTCAATCTGCAACTCCGGACCTGGACTTTATACAATATTCATACTGATACCGAGGGTCTGCTTCAATACCCGGACAGCATCTTCAACAAGAACACCAGAGCCTATTCCTGCGTGATCTCGATCAAGCGCACCGCTCAATACATCAAGGAGCGTGGCGGCGATCTCGACATCTGGCAGGAGCGCTATCTTGCGGATCAACTCGAGAAGTTCTACAAGTCTGACGGTTGCTCGGCAAAATCGCTCAAGAGCCGCAAGAAAATCCCCTATGACGTTGGGAATCTGGTGGTTTTTGACAGCTTCATGCCGCATGTGGTGCTGCCCTTCGACGTCAAGAAAAATGCCGATCGCCGGATCTCCTTCGTCATCCATTTCAACTATCGCAAGCACACCGAACGCAACCCGTTTCCGCACCTGGAATATTGGTATTGATGGCTTCTGCCTGGGCTTGAGGATGCTCTGCAGAGTCCCCCACGGCTTGTGCATGCAAGTGCTGCCTCGGGCGGTCTGCGGCCTTGCATCCCATCCGGATCCGCACTGCACGCACTCGAGTTGAGTTATGTAGAGCATTCTTGACGCAAGGCAAGTCCGTCAAATATTTACCAGGACCAGCAATTTTCCGGGTACTTACCCTGTCCCCTCAACACAAAATTCTGCTCAGAATGGCAAGTCCACTCATCGACCACAGGAGTCTCACATGTCAGCAAGCCCACCCCGTCGCCGCAGTTTGCTCAAAGGCGCTGCCATTGCCGCAGGCGCCCTGAGCGCCCCGATGATCGCCAAAGGCCAGACCGGTCCGATCTCGATGCGCTGGCAAAGCACATGGCCCTCGAAAGACATTTTTCACGAGTACGCACTCGACTTTGCCAAGAGAGTCAATGACATGACCGGTGGAGACCTCAAGATCGAGGTCTTGCCTGCCGGTTCGGTCGTCCCGGCTTTCGGTCTGCTGGAAGCCGTGTCCAAAGGAACTCTGGACGGTGGGCATGGCGTGCTCGGCTACCACTATGGCAAGCAGAATGCACTGGCACTGTGGAATTCGGGCCCGGCATTCGGCATGGATGCCAATATGCTTCTTTCCTGGCACAAGTACGGCGGCGGCAAGGAATTGCTGGCAAAACTCTATGCCTCGATCGGCGGCAATGTCGAATCCTTCCTCTATGGCCCGATGGCGACCCAGCCGCTCGGATGGTTCAAGAAGCCGATTACCAAGGCAGCTGACTTCAAGGGACTGAAGTTCCGCACCAATGGGCTTGCGATCGACCTTTTCACCGCAATGGGTGCTGCAGTGAATGCGCTGCCTGGCGGTGAAATCGTTCCGGCCATGGACCGCGGCCTGCTCGACGCCGCCGAGTTCAACAACGCCACCTCGGACCGTATCCTCGGCTTCCCTGATGTGTCGAAGATCTGCATGCTGCAAAGCTACCACCAGAGCTCGGAAACCTTCGAGATCATGTTCAACAAGACAAAGTACGACGCGCTGCCAGCCAAGATGAAGTCGATCATCGCCGGCGCCGTGGAAGCTTCGTCTGCCGACATGTCGTGGAAAGCGATCGATCGCTATTCCAAGGACTACATCGAGTTGCAGACCAAGGACAAGGTCAAGTTCTACAAGACGCCGGATGCAGTTCTGCAGGATCAACTGACGCTCTGGTCCGAAATTCTCGAGAAAAAATCGGCTGAAAATCCATTGTTCAAGGAAATCGTCGCCTCGCAATTCGCGTTCGCAGAGCGCGCAGTGAAGTGGGATCAGGATACGATTGTCAGCCGCCGGATGGCAGCGAGTCATTTCTTCGGGCCCAAGAAGGCTGCGCCGAAGAAAGCCTGAGAAATCAGCTCTTTGAACAGCCACCTCGACACAGTCTAGGTGGCTGTTTTTTCATATGGAACAAGAAATGCAAAAACTACTATTGGCCGTTGATCGAGCCAGCACCATCTTGGGCCAGACTTTTTCCTGGCTCATCATGGCGCTGACCTTGATGATTTCCTGGGAAGTCTTTTCACGCTATGTGCTCGACCACCCTCACCCCTGGGCTTTCGATGTGATGATCATGCTGTACGGCAGCGTCTTCATGCTGGCCGGCGCCTATACCTTGTCCAAGAATGGCCATGTGCGGGGTGATGTGCTTTACGGCTTTTTCCCGCCGCGCCTGCAGGCCGGCCTCGACCTCGCGCTCTACCTGCTGTTTTTCATTCCCGGCGTGTTTGCCCTGGCATGGGCGGGCTACAACTTTGCCGCTGAGTCCTGGATGATCAACGAGCATTCGAACATCACCGCCGATGGGCCGCCAGTCTACCCATTCAAGATGGTCTTGCCGGTCGCCGGCGCTTTCCTGCTGGTCCAGGGCGTGGTCGAAATCATCCGCTGCGTGATCTGTCTGCAAACCGGCGAATGGCCCAAGCGTGCTGAGGATGTCGAGGAGGTCGATGTCGCGAAATTGAAGGAAATGGTTCACGTCAAAGATGAAGATATCGCCGGACTGTCGGCCTTCGTCGTCAATAACAAGGAGAACCAAAAGTGAGAAAAGAAGTCTGGTTTGGCCTCTCCATCATGGCCTTTGTCGTCCTCACGGCATTCGTTTTACTGCCGGCACCATCAGAGATGAGCAACGGCCATCTGGGCCTGTTGATGCTGGCGCTGATCGTCGTCGCCATCATGCTCGGTTTCCCAACCGCATTCACCTTGATGGGCATGGGCATGGTGTTCGCCTGGATTGCCTATCGAAGCCAGAACCCTGAACTGGCGGTGCAGCAGACGCTGGACCTGATGGTGCAGCGTGCTTTTTCGGTGATGTCGAATGATGTCCTGATCTCCATCCCCTTGTTTGTTTTCATGGGCTATCTGGTTGAACGTGCCAACCTGATCGAAAAGCTGTTCAAGAGCCTGCACCTGGCTGCGGCGCGCGTGCCCGGTTCACTGGCGGTTGCGACCATCATCACTTGCGCGGTCTTCGCCACGGCCACCGGCATCGTCGGTGCCGTGGTCACGCTGATGGGACTGCTGGCTTTTCCGGCGATGCTGAAGGCCGGCTATGACGTCAAGCTCTCGGCGGGTGCGATCACCGCGGGCGGTTGTCTGGGCATCCTGATTCCGCCTTCGGTGCTGCTGATCGTTTATGGCGCTACGGCCGGCGTCTCGGTCGTTCAGCTTTACGCCGGCGCCTTTTTTCCCGGCATCATGCTGGCTACGCTCTATGTGGGCTATGTCATCATTCTGGCGAAGCTCAAGCCCCACCTTGCACCGCCACTGTCGGCTGCGGACCGTCATGTGCCTTTGCCGGAATTCGCCGAGATCGTTTCCACCACGGTCAGCAACAAGGTCCTGCCCGGGCTGATCGGGGCGATCAAGGGCAAGCGCAATGCGGCTGTCCCGATGCGTGATCTGTTGAACCATCTGGTCATCGCCTTGTTGCCGACCTTGCTGGTCGCAGTGGTCATGGGATCCATTTTCATGAGCCTGACCTCTCCGCTTGAGCGTGCGCCTGAAGGCATGGTGGAAATGGGCAGCAACGCGCTGGGGTCGGTAGAGGAGACGCCACTGCAATTCGGTGGCTTGCAAGAACCCGCTGGCAGTCTGCAAGAGCCCCCCGAAGAGGCAGCCAGTCAAGCGCCTATGGTGACGCAGGAGGCCGCAGCGCCGACGCCGCCAAGCGCTGAGGCGGCCAAAGCGGTTGAACCAGAACCGCGTCGCGCTGCGCCAGCGGGTTTCTGGATCGCACTGGGCATCTGCGCGATTGCGCTGGCATTGTTCTACGCCATCTTCAGCTTCGTCCGTCTCGAGATCTTCAAGATGCTGCTGGGATCATTCTTCCCGCTGGCGATGTTGATCATCTCGGTGCTTGGCACGATCGTGTTTGGTCTGGCCACCCCGACCGAGGCTGCAGCGATGGGTTCGCTCGGCGGACTGATCCTGGCCGCGGCCTATCGACGGCTGAATATCGGCATGATCAGAGAATCCGTCTACCTCACTGCCAAAACCAGCGCGATGGTCTGCTGGCTGTTTGTCGGGTCGAGCATCTTCTCAGCCGCCTTTGCCTTGTTGGGAGGGCAGGAGCTCATCAACCAATGGGTGCTGTCGCTCGACATGACGCCGGTACAGTTCATGATCCTGGCCCAGGTGGTGATTTTTCTGCTCGGCTGGCCCTTGGAATGGACCGAGATCATCGTGATTTTCATGCCGATCTTCATTCCGCTGCTGCCCCATTTCGGCATCGACCCGCTGTTCTTCGGCCTGCTGGTGGCCTTGAACCTGCAGACCGCCTTCCTCAGCCCACCGGTGGCAATGGCAGCGTTTTATCTGAAGGGTGTCAGTCCACCGCATGTCACCTTGAACCAGATATTTGCCGGCATGATGCCCTTCATGGGCATTCAGGTCGTGGCCATTGTCTTGCTCTATGTGTTCCCGGCGATCGGCCTGTGGCTCCCGCATGTCCTGTACAAATAGGCCAAGGGCCTTGAAGCAGCAATCTTGATAGTGGGCCCGGTTTTCCGGGCCCACTTTTTTTGGCTATCGCCCGATTGGCTTCTGGCCCCTGCGCTGGCTGGCGGCGAGCAGGGAACCTGCTTTGCTGAAAGCTCATGCCAGCATCACAAATGGGAACCGTAGGCAACGCAAGCCGGGGCAACAATCGTTGTCCACTAGACTGGTATCTCTCCTGCACAAGTTTGCGAACAAATCCATGACAAGCACCCAAACATTCGCGCAATTCGCCGTCGACCTGAAGCCGCTGTCGCCGCAGGTCATCCACCATGCCAAGCGCGCCGTGATCGACTGGTATGCCGCCCTGCTGCCCGGCGCGGTCGTCGCCCCGGCGACGATGCTCGAGCAGGTGCTGGCTGAAGACCTCGACCATGGCCGGGCCAGGCTTGCGCTGGGTCGCGCCGCGACCGCACGCAGCGCGGCCTTGATCAACGGCACGGCGGCACATACGGTCGAGGTCGACGACATCTACCGCGACGCGATCTACCACCCTGGCGCGCCGACGATTGCTGCGGCATGGGCAGTGGCACAGGACCAGAATTCGAGCGGACTCGAGCTGCTGCGCGCGGTTGTCGCAGGCTACGAGATCTCGACCCGCATCGGCGTCGCCATGGGCCGCGCGCATTACAAATACTGGCACAACACCGGCACCATCGGCAGCTTCGGTGCGGCCGCAGCTGCCGCTTCGCTGTACCGGCTCGACGCATCGCAATATGCCCATGCGCTGGCGACGGTCGGCACTTTTGCCGCCGGCCTGCAGCAGGCATTCCGGATGGATTCGCTGTCCAAGCCCCTGCATGCCGGGCGCGCGGCCGAAGCCGGCGTGCTGGCGGCGCAAGGTGCTCGAGCAGGCATCACCGGCTCGCTCGACATCCTCGAAGGCGAAGCCGGTCTGGGCCAGGCGATGAGCAACGGCCCGGACTGGGGCAAGGCCGTGGCCACGCTGGGCAGCGATTTCCACATCACCCGCATGACGTTCAAGAACCATGCCTGCTGCGGCCATACCTTTGCCGCGATCGACGGCGCGCTGGCCTTGCAGGTCAGCATGGCCATCCATGCGCAGGACATCAGCCGCGTGCATGTCGGCAGCTACCGGGCGGCCAAGGAAGTCTCCGGCTACGAGAACCCGCAGTCACCTGCCGAAGCCCGCTTCAGCACCAAGTTCGTCGTCGCTACAGCGCTGCTTTATGGCAGCGTGCGGCTGTCAGCTTTTGAGCCTGACCGGCTCGCTGACCCAAAAATCCGCGCCTTGATGACCCGGATCGAGCTGACCATCGACCCCGAGCTCGACGCCACCTTTCCGGGCCAGCGCGCCGCCCGGGTAACGATAGCGACGCATGACGGCCGCAGCGAGCAATACCTGCAGCCGACCCGCAAAGGTGACCCCGAACAGCCATTGAGCGATGCCGAACTTGACGACAAGTTCCTCGAACTGGCCACGCCGGTGCTCGGCGCAGATCAGTCCAAAGCGCTGTTGTCCAGACTCTGGCGTCTGGACAGCGAAGCCGGGATCCGCTGGTAATCAAACGCCAGCCAGCAAGCACAGGAGAGATCGCGATGTCCGACACCAGAACCAGCAGCTCCGAGACCTGGGATGAAATCGTCCTGCGGGTGCTCAAACAGAACCAGATCAAGCTGATCGTCTATGTGCCCGACAAGGTGTTGGCGACGCTGATCAAACGCCTGCATGCCGACGACTATTTCACCGTGATCTGTCCGGCGCGCGAAGAGGAGGCGGTCGGCATCATCACCGGCGCCTATATGGCTGGCTTGCGCGGCATCCTGTTGATGCAGACCAGCGGTTTTGCGACGCTGCCCAATGTGCTGGCTTCGCTCGCCGTGCCCTACCAGATCCCGCTGCTGATGCTGATTTCGGAACGCGGCACGCTCGGCGACCACCAATTGGCGCAGGCGATCGTCTGCCGCATGATGCGGCCGATCCTCGCCACGCTGGGCATCGAACACCATCCGATCACCCGGCTCGACGATGTCGAATTCATCGTCGACCAGATGATCAAGCAGGCCTATGCCACCCAGGCGCCTGCGGCGATGATCCTGTCGCCTTTGCTGACCAACAAGAAGTGAGGCCCGCAATGCCTGGAACCATCATTCAATCGATCAGCCGCGCTGCGGCCAAGGTCATGAACCGCACCGACATCACGCGCCGCCTGGTGGCCAAGCTCACCCATGAGGAAGCCGTGGTCGGCGGCATCGGCAACACCAATTTCGAGCTCTGGGCCAGCGGTCAGCGGCCACAGAATTTCTACATGCTCGGCAGCATGGGGCTGGCAATTCCGATCGCCACGGGCGTGGCCCTGGCGCAGCCGGAGCGGCAGGTTTTTGCACTCGAAGGCGATGGCTCGCTGCTGATGCAGCTCGGTGCGCTGGGCACGGTGGCAGCGACCGGCTTGAAGAACCTGGCGATCATCGTTTTCGACAATGGCGCTTACCAGATCACCGGCTCACAACCGACGCTGACCTCGCAAGGCTGCGATCTGGTCGCGGTGGCCCGTGGCGCCGGGCTGGCACAAGCCAGCTGGGCCGCTGACGAAAGCCATTTCGAGCAATTGGTCGACCAGGCGCTTGCCAGCAATGGCCCCTGGTTCATCGGTGCACGCACCGACAACATGCCGCCCGCCGGCGTGACCGAGCGCGATGCGGCCAAGATCCGCGCCGGCTTCATGCAAGGCATTGCAAAACATGCGGAGTAAGCATTGATGTCAAAGCTCCTGATCGGTGGTTCATGGGTCGACGGCGAATCAAGCCAGCCATTGCGCGATAAATATGCCGGTGCGGTCTATGGCGAGATGGCCGTGGCATCAGCGGCACAGGTCGAGGCGGCCGTCAGCGGCGCGGTTGCCGGGCAGCAGGCGTCAAAGCTCGCACCCTACGAGCTCTACAAGATCCTCAGCAAGGCCGCAGTGATTCTCGAAAGCCGCATCGAGTTGCTGGTCGAGCTGATGCGCGTCGAAGCCGGTTTCACCCGCGCCGATGGCGAGAACGAAGTCAGGCGCTGCGTGCAGACGCTGGAACTGTCGGCCGAAGAGGCCAAGCGCCTGGTCGGCGAGTTGGTGCCGATGGAAGCGGCCCAAGGCGTGAAGAACCGGCTCGGCTTCACCTTGCGCGGGCCGCGCGGCGTGGTCTGCGCGATCACGCCGTTCAATTCGCCGCTGAACACCTTGGCCCACAAGGTCGGCCCGGCGCTGGCCGGCGGCAATGCGGTAGTGATCAAGCCTTCGGAGTACACGCCGCTGACTGCAGTCGAACTCTGCAAGGTGCTGATCGAGGCCGGGCTGCCGGCCAATCTGCTGGCGCTGGTGCATGGTGACGGCGGCGTCATCGGCCCGCAACTGCTGGCTGATCAGCGCATCGCCTTTTATGCTTTCACCGGCAGCACAAGGGTCGGACGCGAAATCCAGCGCGCTGCCGGTCTGCGCGGCACCCAGCTCGAGCTTGGCAGCATCGCCAGCACCATCGTCTGCCATGACGCCGACCTGGCATTGGCGATCCCGAAGATCATCAACGCCGGATTCCGCAAGGCCGGTCAGGTCTGCACTTCGGTGCAGCGGCTGCTGGTCGACCGCAGAATCGCGGCCCAGTTCATCCCTGAGTTCATTCGGGCCATGCAGGCGCTGAAATTCGGCGACCCGGCTGACCCGGCCACTGTCATCGGCCCGATGATCAGCCCCGCCCATGCCCAGCGCGCCGCAGCCTGGATTGCGCAAGCGGTCAGCGAAGGCGCCGAGATCCTCAGCGGCGGCCGCTTGAACCAGGCCCTGCTCGAGCCGACGCTGCTGCACCGCGTGACCGCGCAGATGAAAGTGGTCTGCGAAGAGATCTTCGCGCCGGTGGTCTCGATCGTCGAATTCGATCAGCTCGATGAAGCGGTGGCGATCGCCAATGCCCAGCCCTTTGGCCTCTCGGTCGGCGTCTTCACCAGCAACTTGCATACCGCGATGAACGCCGCGAAGCAGCTGCGTTTCGGCGGAATCCACATCAATGAAGCATCGAGCGCCAGAGTCGATGTGATGCCCTTCGGCGGGATCAAGGACAGCGGCTTCGGCCGTGAAGGCCCGGCCTATGCGATCCGCGAGATGACGGTCGAGCGCCTCGTCACGATTGCCTACTGAGTCGTCCCTGAAAAATCCAATTTCAACTCACCAGCGCCGGCGTTGGCGCCGGCAGTCTTGTGAATCGGGCGAATTTCGAAACCAATGCGCCGAATACGCGCCCAAAGTCCGACAACCTTGCCGGCTGCAGCAGGCGCCCCCGCAGGCCTTTCAGGACGATCATCCTCAGCAGCCAGCGGATGTTGTAGCCCGCTGCGCACAGCACCGCGTGCAAGCGGTCGCCCAATTCACCCTTCAGATGGCAGCGGTCCATCCGATGATCCGCTTTGAGGTGTCCGATGATTGGTTCGATGGCTTGCCGGCGCTTCAGCAACTTAATCTCCGGTTTTGTCAGTGATTTCCACTTGCCCCGGTGCTTGATGTCGAGGCCCGGGTTGTCCTTGTCGACACCCCGGTAGCCCAGGTCCACATAGGCCGTGCACGGCTTCATGCCGGTGGACTCCATCAGGATCGTGGCTTGTTCGATTTGTT
>CAMDHE010000105.1 GCA_945898095.1 Roseateles toxinivorans
TACACTGTTACTTGTATCCAACTTGCATCAAGTATGGCAATACCCGGATGCGCGTGGCGCTGCAGATTTGCAGGGAAACAGCAAGTTCCGATACATCACGAACATCCCCCTTCACCCGACCAAGCCACGACCCATGGCCTGTCCTTGCATGGCTGATTGCCGGCGCGCAATCAAGCCTTGGTGCCGCGACAACAAACTGGGTCCAGGATGCAGGAATGGACAGGATGACGCTAGCCATACACAGGGTCGAGGGTCGGGGCAGTTGGCGCATGCGGGCGTTCAACCAGTTGCTGCGCCTGTTGGTGCGCAAACCGCTGCGCCATAACGTCGATCTGACGGCCTTGCGGCAGCATTATGAAAAGCTCGATGCTCGCCATTTCCAGCTTGACCGCGATGTGCAGCGCGAGCAAGTCGACTGCAACGGCGTGGTGGCGCAATGGATCACGGTGCCGCAAACCCGCCCGGGCCGGACCTTGTTCTATCTGCATGGCGGCTCATTTGCATTCCGATTCCCGAACGCGCACGCCGCATTTGCTGCCCGCTTGTGCCGCCGGCTCGGCGCCCGTGCCTTGATTCCCGATTACCGCTTGTCACCCGAGCATCATTTCCCCGCAGCGCCCAACGATTGCCATACCGCCTACCGCTGGCTGCTCGCCAGTGGCTGCGATCCGGCCGGAATAGTCTTCGTCGGCGACTCGGCCGGCGGCAACCTCGTGCTGGTCACCTTGAACCGCGCCATGCAGGCCGCCGAAGCATTGCCGGCCTGTGCGGTGCTGCTGTCTCCGGCGGTCGACTGCACGCTCAACGGCCTCAGCATGGTCGACAACGCCCATCTCGACCCGATGTTGCGCCTGCATGATTTGCTGGTCTTGCGGCGCCATTACGTGCCTTCGCCTCAGCTCTACACCCATCCCGATGTATCGCCGCTGTTCGCTGAATTCAAAGGCTTCCCGCCCTTGCTGGTGCAGGCTGGCAGCAACGAAATACTCTGCGACGATGCGCGCCGCATTGCCGGCAAAGCGTATGCGGCGGGCGTCGATGTCAAGCTCGAGTTGTGGCCCGAAACTCCCCATGTCTTCCAGATCGCGGGTTTCTTGCCCGAGTCCGCCCATGCGATCGATCGCATCGAGCAATTCGTCAGCGCCCGCGCTGGCTGGGACCACGCGCTGCTGCCGGTCAGCGCGGACCGGACTGCGTTGAGCATGGCATCGCGCTGATTGATTGATTCATCAGATAGCGCGCCGCGCCCTCGCCCGCGACCCAACCACTGGCCATGCTGGCCGTCAGCAAATAGCCGCCGGTTGGGGCTTCCCAATCGAGCATTTCACCGGCGCAAAAGCATCCCGGCAGCGCTTTGAGCATCAGCCCTGCGTCCAGATCCTCCAAACGCAGGCCGCCGGCCGTGCTGATCGCTTCTGCCACCGGGCGCGCGGCCGTCAGCAGCAAGGGCAGACGCTTCAAGGTCTGCGCCAGGACCACCACATCGCCATAAGCCTCGCGGCTCAGCACCTCATGCAGCAGCCCGGCTTTCAGGCCCTCGATGCCCAGGCGGCTCTTCAAATGGGTGGACATCGAGCGCGGACCGCGCGGCCTGGCGACCTCGGCCGCGACGAATTCCTCGCTGCGTTCGGGCAGCAAGTCGAGATGCACCATTGCTTCGCCGAACTCGGCGATCTCCTCGCGCAGCAAGGCCGAGGCCGCATAAATCAACGAGCCTTCGACCCCGGTGGCGGTGACAACGAACTCACCCTTGCGCTGGAAGCGCCGGCCGCTGCGGCCTTCAAAATGCAGCGCCACCGGTTTCACCGGCAAGCCGGCAAAGCGCGAGGCAAAGAATTCGCTCCAACCCGGGGTGGCATTGCCCGGCTTCGCGGCGCCGAGATCAAAACCGCAATTGGCTGCTTTCAGCGGTGCCACATCGATGCCCCGCGCTGCCAGCAAGGGCACCCAGGCAGCGTCAGAACCGAGTTGCGGCCAGGACGCGCCGCCCAGCGCCAGCACCAGCGCATCGGCTCGCACCACTTGTTCCAGTTGCCCATGGGCAAAACGCAAGGCGCCGGTTTCGTCCCAGCCCAGCCAGCGCTGGCGCATGTGAAAGCGCACGCCGCTGGCGCGCAAGCGATGCAGCCAGGCGCGCAGCAAGGGCGCTGCCTTCAGGCTACTCGGAAAAACTCGTCCCGAACTGCCGATGAAGGTGTCGACGCCGAGCTCAGCGGCCCAGGCCCGCAGCCCGGGGCCATCCAGATGCGTAAGCCAGGCGCTGACCTCAGCGCTGCGTTCGGCAAAGCGGCCGAGAAAAGCCGGCAAGGCTTCCGAATGTGTCAGGTTCAGCCCACCCTTGCCTGCGAGCAAGAACTTGCGGCCGACCGAGGCCATCGCGTCATAGACATCGACTTCACAGCCCTGGGCCCGCAAGCGCTCGGCGGCCATCAGGCCGGCAGGTCCGCCGCCGATGACAACAACATTTTTCAGGCCAGGATTCAAGGTCAGCATGCTCGTAAAACTGCTGACGGTAACAGATCAACCCTTCAGCGCAGCGCGCAGTTTCGCGCCGAGTTCGGGCTTGTCCTTGAACGGGTCGGTCGGGTTGCGCAACTGCATCACGTCCTCCATCCGGGTCTGCACCGAGGCCAAGGCCTGCGGGTGGCTGAAGATGTAGAAGCGCTCCTCGTCCATCGCTTCGAACAACATCGCCGCGACCTGCGCCGCGCTGACACGCCCGGACGAGACCGCCTTGTCGCTCATCGCCTGCGAAATCATCTGGCTGCGCGTCACCCGCCCGCTGCTCAATTCACCGGGCCGGTTGCGGTGGCTCTGCGAAATGCCGGTGGGCACGAAGAACGGGCACAAGACCGAGCAATGCAGTTGCTCGGTGACCAGGGCGAGGTCCTGAAAGAGCGTCTCCGACAAGGCCACGACCGCATGTTTGGAGACGTTGTAGACACCCATATTCGGCGCATTGAGCATGCCGGCCATCGACGCGGTGTTGACGATATGACCTTCGAAATCGGGATCCGCAGCAGCGGCTTCGAGCATCATCGGCGTGAACAAACGGATGCCGTGCACCACGCCCATCAGGTTGACGCCCAGCACCCATTCCCAATCGGTGAGGCTGTTCTCCCAGATCAAGCCGCCCGAGCCAACGCCGGCGTTGTTGAAGACGAAGTTCGGCGCACCAAAGCGTGACTTGACTGCCGCGGCCAGCGCGTCCATCTGCTCGGCCTTGGAGACATCGACCAACTGCGTCAGCAAAGGATAGGCAGCAAACTCCGCAGCCGCTTGGTCGAGCGCATCGGCCTGCACATCGCAGAGCACCAGGTTCATGCCACGTGCTGCGGCGATGCGCGCGACCTCGAGGCCGAAACCCGACGCTGCGCCGGTGATGACGGCGGTCTTGCCTTGATATTGCTTCATTCAGTGAGCCCTTTGCATATCGATATGGTCGATGCCGTCTTCAGAATAAACGCCGGAGACCGGTAAAAAACCGAGGCTGGCGTAGAACTGCTGCAGATGCGCTTGCGCGCTCAAGGCGATGTCCTGCCCGGGCCACAGCCTGGCGCAGTCGGACATGGCCTGCTGCATCAGCGCCCGCCCTAGGCCCTGGCCGCGCGCCTGCACTGCCACCACCACCCGGCCGATCACCGGCAAGGGTTGATCTGGGCCCTGGCTATGGGGCGGCAGCAGCCTGGCGCAGGCCTGCAACTCGCCGGCAGCGTCAAAGCCGAGCAGATGCCAGGCCACAAGGTCGAGGCCGTCCGGGTCCAGATAGACACATTGCTGCTCGACCACAAAAACCTTCGAGCGCAGGGCCAGCGCCTGGTACAGCGCCAGCGGCGCCAACGTCTGCAAGCGCTGACAGGTCCAGTCCATCAGCTCAGCTTGACCAGTTGTTTGCCGAAATTCTTGCCTTTGAGCAGACCGAGGAAAGCTTCCGGAGCCGCAGCCAGACCTTGCGCCACCGACTCGCGGTATTTCAGCTTGCCGGAGGCCACCAGGCCACCGAGTTCCTGCAGGGCTTCGGGCCAGACTTCCATATGTTCGCTGACGATGAAACCTTCGATCTTCATGCGGTTGGTCAGGATCAGCTGCGGCAAGGCCATCGGGATTGGCTCCCCGCTGTAACCGGAAATCATGCCGCAGATGGCGATGCGGCTGAAGGCATTGGAGCGCAGCATCACCGCATCCAGAATCATCCCGCCGACATTCTCGAAACAGCCGTCAATGCCCGCCGGGCAAGCTTCCTTGAGCGCCGCCGAGAGTGAGCGCAGATCGGGATGCTGCTTGTAATCGATGCAGGCATCAAAGCCGAGCTCCTCGACCACATAGCGGCATTTGTCGGCGCCGCCGGCCAGACCGACCGCCCGCGCACCGCGCGCCTTGGCCAGCTGCCCAACGACCGATCCGACTGCGCCGCTGGCAGCACTGACGACGACCGTCTCACCCGCTTTCGGTTTGATGATCTGGTTCAGCCCATACCAACCGGTGACGCCCGGCATGCCGACCGGCCCGAGATAGGCCGACAGCGGCACATGGGTCGTATCAACCTTCTGCAGCACGCCACGCTCTTCGGCACCGACGAGCTGATATTCCTGCCAGCCAGCCATGCCGACCACCTGGTCGCCGACGCTGAAACGCTTGTTCCTCGACTGCACCACCTCGCCCGCAGTGCCGCCGATCATCACCTGGCCCAGCGGCTGCGGCTGGGCATAGCTCTTGCCGTCGTTCATGCGGCCGCGCATATAGGGGTCGAGGCTGAGGAAATGGTTGCGCACCAGTACCTGGCCTTCTTCCAGCGCCGGGATACTCACTTCCACCAGCTTGAAGTTGTCGAGCGTGGGTTCGCCCTGGGGGCGCGAGACGAGTTGGATCTGATGGTTGATCATGCGGATGTCCTGTGGGCTGAATGGGATGACCGGATTGAAACATGCCTGCCTCTGGTTTCAGCGTCCCTTCGGTGACAGAAAAAGAACGACCGTGCTTTTTCATCAAAATCAACAGCAGTGCCTTGCAGGACTTATCCTCGGGACGGCAACAGAACCGGCGAATCAGCCTCCCCACCCCAATCCCCGAGAGACCTCATGCTTGCATTGAACCTAGATTCGGTACGGCAGTGCCGCAGTTCTCGGGACGATCGTGAGCCATGAAATCGATCAATGGAACAAGATCGTCACCCGGCTCGGCGTCAAGCTCGATTGAGCGCCGGCATCAGCCCTGCGGTAATACTTTCACGCTGCGGTCGCGGCCGGGCACGGCTCGCATGTACTTGAAGGTGCCGGTGGCATGGGCGCAGAGCTTGCCATCGCCACCAAAGATCGAACCCTCACAAAACGCCAGCGTCGCGGTCCGGTGCAGCAATTTGCCGGCCGCGCGCAACTTGCCTTCCCCCGGCCGCATGAAGGAAGTCTTCATCTCGATGGTGACCACGCCGGGACCGAAATCGGGCTGATCACGGTGAATGCTGCGCGCGGCATGGGCCATCGCAGCGTCGAGCAAAGTCATGATGACCCCGCCATGGGCGACTGACCAGGCGTTCATATGGGCGTCGGTCAGATCGACGCGCAGGTCTGACTCGCCGTCGCCGAGGCTGTGCAGTTCAAGGCCCAGTTGCTCGGTGAAGGGGATATGCACCGGGAACTGCATTGGCCCGCGTTTTGGTTTCATCTCAAGCCCCATGGATCGCGCTGACGCCGCCGTCAACGGCCAGGATCTGCCCGGTGATGTGCTTGCCGGCCCGCGAAGCGAACAGCAGCGCTGCGCCCTTCAGATCCTCATCGTCACCGATACGGCGCAGCGGCGCCGCAGCCGCCAGCTTGTCTTCGCCGAGTGCAGCGAGCAGCCCCTTGGTCATCTTGCTGGGAAAAAAGCCGGGCGCCAAGGCATTCACCGTGATGCCGTATTCACCCCATTCGCCAGCCAGCGCACGGGTGAAATTGACCACCGCACCTTTGCTGGTGTTGTAGGCGATCGTCTTCATCGCCGACGGGTTGCCGGACAGGCCGGCAATCGACGCGATATTGATGATGCGGCCATGGCGGCGCGGAATCATGCTGGCCTTGGCCACCGCCTGTGCGAACACAAACAGGCTGCGGATGTTCAGGTTCATGACCTTGTCCCAGGCTTCCTGCGGATGGTCCTCGGCTGGAGCGCCCCATGAAGCGCCGGCATTGTTGACCAGGATGTCGATCTGGCCGAAGCGCTGCATGGTCTGAGTGACAACGCCACGGGCCTGCTCCTCGTCAGCCGCATCGGCCGCGATCCAGCTGGCGTCGATGCCGCGCGCCTGCAAATGGGCAACTGCCTGTTCGAGGTCAGCGGCCTTGCGTGAGCTCAGCATGATTCTGGCGCCGGCGTCACCCAGGCTCTCGGCGATCTGCAGACCCAGGCCGCGCGACCCGCCGGTCACCAGGGCCACCTGGCCGGTCAAATCAAACAATTCCTGTACCGTTTTTCTCATCTCATTCCCCATCAAGGTCATCAATTCAGGGCCAGCGCGAACGCAGCCAGATCAGCAAAATACCCAGCACGATGGCAATACCGCCGGCCACCAACAAGGCAAGCCCACCGCTGCTGTGCAGCATGAACAAACCCAGCGTGCCGCTCAGCATGCCGCCATAAATCAAGACCCAGACCAGGGCTTCGATCCGGCCCAGCCAGCGTTTGTCCATCAGCGCCTAGAACCAACTGTCCTGCATCTCGCGGCACAAAGGCTCGCGAGTTGCCACCACGGCCAGCCAGGCTTCGATCTTGGGCAATTCATAAGCGAAGAAATAGCGGGCTGCGGCGCGCTTGCCCTGCGCAAAGTCGCTGCCCGTTCCGGCCAGCAGCGTCACGTCAAGCCAGACCCAGGCCAGCACCAGATGGCCGAAGGCCTGCAGATAGGGCGTGGCATTGGCCAGCGCTTCTTCAGGTTTGCCGCTGGCCCAGGCGCCGCGGGTTGCGGCCACAACGCTGGCCAAGGCCTGGCCCAATGCCTTGGCCGGTTCAGCCAATTCAGCATCCTGGCCCGCGGCCGCAATCGTCTTGCCAATCCGGTCGGCCAGCATCAGCAGCGCCGAGCCGCCATTCATCACCACCTTGCGGCCGAGCAGATCCATCGCCTGGATGCCATGCGTGCCTTCGTGGATCATGTTCAGCCGGTTGTCGCGCCAATACTGTTCGACCGGAAAGTCGCGCGTGTAGCCATAGCCACCGAGCACCTGGATCGCCAGGCTGTTGGCCTCCAGGCACCATTCGCTGGGCCAGCTCTTGGCGATCGGGATCAGCACTTCCAGCAAGATTCCGGCCTGGCTGGCTTGCTCGGGCTGCCCGGTGTGAAGCTCGTCGATCAAGCGCGCGCAGAACAACTCCAGCGCCAGGCCGCCCTCGACATAACTCTTCTGCGCCAGCAGCATGCGCTTGACATCGGCATGTTCGATGATCGGCAGTTGCGGCTGCGTCGCATCCTTGCCGCCCACACCCATCGGCCGGCCCTGCAGGCGCTGCCGCGCATAAGCCAGGCTCGCCTCGTAGCCGGCATAACCGAGCATGACCGCGCCCATGCCGACGCCAACCCGTGCCTCGTTCATCATGTGGAACATGCATTTCAGGCCTTCGCCTGGCTGCCCCACCAGATAGCCGATGGCACCCGCCTGGCCGCCCGGTTGAAATTTACCTTCGCCGAAATTCAGCAGACAGTTGGTGGTGCCGCGATAACCGAGCTTGTGGTTGAGCCCCGCCAGCGCCACATCGTTGCGCTCACCGGTCAGCAAGCCCTGCGCATCAACCATTTTCTTGGGCACGATGAACAGCGAAATGCCGCGCGTGCCAGGCAGCAATTTGCCGTCGGCACCCGGAATCTTCGCCAGCACCAGATGGATGATGTTGTCGCTCAGCTCATGTTCGCCGGCTGAAATCCACATCTTGTTGCCGCGCAGTCGAAAGCGTGGTCCCAGCGGGTCGGTGGCAAAGTCAGCACCATCAGCCTCGGCGCGGGTCGCCACATCGGACAAGGAACTGCCCGCCTGCGGCTCGCTCAAGCACATCGTGCCGAACCAGCGCCCGGCGAATTCATTCCGGGCAAAGACCTCGCGCTGCAAAGCTGTGCCATGGGCCATCAGCAGGTTCGCATTGCCGTTGGTCAGCATCGCGTAGCCGCCGATCGAGACGCTGGCCTTGCTGAAGAAGGCATTGGCTGCCATCTCGATCACGCAGGGCAATTGCATGCCACCCTGCTCGTAATCCTGGCTGGCGGCGAGCATGCCCGATTCAACATAGGCCGCCACCGCATGGTGGGTGGCCGCGGGCAAATGGACGCGTTCACCGTCGAAGCGCGGCTCTTCGGTATCGAGCAGGCGATTGACTGGCGCGAATTTCTCGCGAGCGATTTTTTCGCAGGTATCGAGTACGGCGGCAAAAGTCTCGGCCGAATGGTCGGCAAAGCGTTCGCGCTCGGTCAACTGCTGGACCTTGAGCCAGTCGTCGAGCAGAAAATCAAGGGTCTGGCGCAAGGCAACTCCCGCAATCAATCGATCAAATCCGGGAACTCAGAGAACCTCGAAAATGCCCGCCGCTCCCATGCCGCCGCCGATGCACATCGTCACGCAGACCCTCTTGGCACCGCGGCGCCGGCCTTCGATCAGGGCATGGCCGGTCAGGCGTTGGCCCGAGACACCGTAAGGATGGCCGACCGCGATCGCGCCGCCGTTGACATTCAAACGGTCCATCGGAATGCCGAGCTTGTCGGCGCAGTACAGCACTTGCACGGCAAATGCCTCGTTCAACTCCCACAGGTCGATGTCGGCAACAGTCAAGCCGAGGCGCTTGAGCACTTTCGGGATCGCGTAGACCGGGCCGATGCCCATCTCGTCGGGCTCGCAACCAGCCACCGCGAAGCCGAGGAAACGACCCAGCGGCTGCAAGCCATGGGCCGAGGCATAGCTTTCGCTGGTCAGCACGCAGGCGCCGGCACCGTCGGAGAACTGGCTGGCATTGCCGGCTGAAATCACCCCGCCGGGCAAGGCCGGTCGCAGATCCTTGATGCCCTCATAAGTCGTGCCTTCGCGCAGGCCTTCGTCGACGCTGACCGTGACTTCCTTGGTCGTCATGCCGCGGACCTTGTCGACCACGCCCATCGTCACCGTGATCGCTGCGATCTCGGCCGTGAACAAACCAGCGGCCTGCGCCGCGCAGGCTTTTTGCTGGCTGGCTGCGCCGTACTGGTCCATCCGTTCACGCGCGATGTTGTAGCGCTTGGCGACGGTCTCAGCCGTCTGCAACATCGACCAATAGACCTCGGGCTTGTGCTGGGCCAGCCAGGGGTCGGCCGCCATATGGCGATTGGTTTCGTTCTGAACGCAGGAGATGCTCTCGACACCGCCCGCGACATAGACATCACCCTCGCCGGCGATGATGCGCTGCGCCGCCAGCGCGATCGTCTGCAGGCCGCTCGAGCAGAAACGATTGAGGGTCAGGCCCGAGACCGAAATCGGCATGCCGGCGCGCAGCGCAATCTGCCGCGCGATGTTGTTGCCGGTGGCCCCATCCGGGAAGGCGCAGCCCATCAGCACATCCTCGACATCGCTGTCGGCAATGCCGGCGCGGTCGACTGCGGCGCGCACCGCATGGCCGCCCAGCGTTGCGCCATGGCTCAGGTTGAATGCGCCCTTCCAGCTTTTGGACAAGGGCGTGCGTGCGGTAGAAACAATGACTGCTTTGCTCATGATGGGTTCTCGCCTGAATCGCTTTAGGAAAAAGTCTTGCTCTGGGCCGCCAGACGGGCCAGCAAAGGCGCGGGCTGCCAGAACTTGGCATCGTCGAGCGGGTTCGCAGCGAAGCGCTTCATGCTGTGTACGACATTGAACAGACCGACCTGATCGGCATAGCGCATCGGCCCGCCGCGCCACATCGGGAAACCATAGCCGGCGAGGTAGACCATGTCGATGTCCGATGCGCGCTGTGCGATGCCTTCTTCGAGCAGATGCGCGCCTTCATTGACCAGCGCATAAACCAGGCGCTGGACGATTTCTTCATCGCTGATCTTGCGCGGCGTGATGCCCAGCGCAGCGCGGTGCTTGTCGAGCAAGTCAGCCACCACGGTTGACGGGATCGCATCGCGCTTGCCCACCTGGTAGTCGTACCAACCGGCGCCGGTCTTCTGGCCATAGCGGCCCAGTTCGCACAGGCGGTCGGCACTCTTCGAATAATGCAAATTGGGTTTTTCCAGATAGCGGCGCTTGCGGATCGCCCAGCCAATGTCGTTGCCGGCCAGGTCGCCCATGCGGAACGGGCCCATGGCGAAGCCGAACTTCTCGGCCGCGCGGTCGACCTGGGCCGGTGAGCAGCCTTCGTCGAGCAGGAAACCCGCCTGACGGCTGTACTGCTCGATCATGCGGTTGCCGATGAAGCCATCGCAGACACCCGAAACGACCGCTGTCTTCTTGATCTTCTTGGCCAACGCCATCACGGTGGCCAGCACATCCTTGGCCGTGGCCGCGCCGCGCACTACCTCAAGCAGCTTCATCACATTGGCCGGGCTGAAGAAATGCATACCGACGACATCTTGCGGGCGCTGGGTGAAATTGGCGATCGCGTTGACGTCGAGGGTCGAGGTATTGCTGGCCAGGATCGCGCCAGGCTTCATCACCGCGTCGAGTTGCTTGAACACGGTTTGCTTGACGCCGATTTCCTCGAACACCGCCTCGATCACCAGATCGGCCTGGCCGATGTCGGCGTAGTCGAGCGTGGTGCTCAACAAGCTCATGCGCTGCTCGTACTTGTCAGCCTTGAGCTTGCCGCGCTTGACCTGCGATTCGTAGTTCTTGCGGATCGTTGCGACACCGCGGTCGAGTGCTTCCTGCTTGGTTTCCAGCATCGTCACCGGGATGCCGGCATTGAGGAAATTCATGCTGATGCCGCCACCCATCGTGCCGGCGCCGATCACCGCAACCTTGTTGATCGGGCGCAGCGGCGTATCTGCCGGCACATCGGCGATCTTGCTGGCAGCGCGTTCGGCAAAGAAGGCGTGGCGCAGTGCGCCGCATTCTGGCGTCTGCATCAGGGCGACAAAGGCCTCGCGCTCGGCCTTCATACCGGCATCGAAAGACATCGTCGTCGCCGCGGCCACCGCGTCAACGCAGCGCAGCGGTGCGGGGAAATTCTTGCTCATGCCGCCGACCATATTGCGCGCGAACTGCAGGAAAGCTTCCGCGTTCTCATGCCGGGCGCTCAGGTCACGCACACGCGGCAGCGGCCTCTTCTCGGCGATCTCGGCTGCCAGCGCCAGCGCAGCATCCATCAGCTGATCGGCATCGACGACGCGGTCAAACAGCTTCTGCCCGGGGATTTGCGCGAGCATCTCGCTAGGCACCGGCTCGCCGCTGACGATCATGTTCAAGGCCGGCTCCAGGCCCAGCGCACGCGGCAGGCGTTGCGTGCCCCCGGCGCCCGGCAGCAGCCCCAATTTGACTTCGGGAAGCGCAACGCTGGTGCCCTTGGCCGCAATACGGTAATGGCAGCCCAGCGCCAGTTCGAGCCCGCCGCCCATGCCGACGGAATGAATCGCCGCGATGACCGGCTTGGTGCAGCCCTCGATGACGCCGATCAGGCTCAGCAGGTTCGGCTCAGCCAGTGCCAGCGGGCTGCCGAATTCCCTGATGTCCGCGCCGCCCGAGAACGCTTTACCAGCGCCGGTGATGACTACCGCGACCACGGCGGCATCGCCCTCGGCCTGCTCAATGCCTGCTGCGGCCGCCTTGCGGGTCTCGTAGCCCAGGCCGTTGACCGGCGGGTTGTTCAAGGTAATCACGGCGACATTGCCGCGCAATTCGTAACTGGCTGTCATGCTGACCCCTGCGAAAAATCGGTAAAAAGACGGGCGGCCATTGCCGCCCGAATCCGGGAAAATCCTCCGTAGATTCTAGGCATCAAATGACCAAGGGCCATGTCTCAGCGGCGACAAAGCCCTGATGCCCCCTTGAACCCCGGGGCGTCGGCAGGCTGACATCTGTCTGCCACCAAATTGCGCTAAGGTACCGGCCTTGCGGCATAAGCCGGGCCAACACGAAGCCATGACGAACCATTACCGCGAACCCTTTGCCTTGCGCTACCGCGACATTCGAGCCCGCTCGCTGGCGCTGGCTGAACCGCTCTCGGCCGAGGATCAATCGATGCAATCGATGCCTGATGCAAGCCCGAGCAAATGGCATCAGGCCCACCAGACCTGGTTTTTCGAAACCATGCTGCTGACGCCACTGGCAAGCGGCTACCAGCCGTTTGACCCGCGTTTTCGCACTCTGTTCAACTCCTATTACGACGCCATCGAAGCGCGCCATCCGAGGCCACAGCGGGGTCTGCTGAGCCGGCCCGGGCTCGACACAATCCTCGCTTACCGCCGCCATGTCGATAACGCAATGCTGGAATTCATCGCCAATGCCGAGCCTGAGCGCTGGGACTCCGGCCTGCCCTTGCTCGAACTCGGGCTACAGCATGAACAGCAGCATCAGGAGTTGCTGCTGACCGACATCCTGCATGCGTTTTCCTGCAATCCGTTGCTGCCGGCTTACCAGCAACAGCCACGGGGAAAATTCCCGCAGCAGGGGTTGCAATGGCTGGGTCATCCAGCTGGGTTGATCGAAGTTGGCCATCAAGGCGCTGGTTTTGCTTTCGACAACGAAACCCCGCGACACCGCGTCTGGCTGCCGGCTTTTGAGATCGCGCAGCGGCTGGTCAACTGCGGCGACTATGCGCTCTTCATCGCCGATGGCGGCTACCAGCGCCCGGCCCTATGGTCGTCCGAAGGCTGGGCCATGGCGCAGGGCTGGCAGCATCCCGTCTATTGGATGGCGCCGGAGGACCCGCGCAACGTTTCAGACCAATGGCAGGTTTTCAGCCTTGAAGGCCTGCAGCTAATGGACCCTGACGCACCCGTCATGCAGCTGAGTTTTCACGAAGCAGCGGCCTATGCGGAATGGGCCGGCGCGCGCCTGCCGACCGAGTTCGAATGGGAGGCCGCCAGCGCCCTGCCCGGCATCACCCAGCTCTATGACCAGGCCTGGCAATGGACTCGCTCGGCCTACCACCCCTATCCCGGCTTCAAGCCATTGGCCGGCGCGGTCGGCGAATACAACGGTAAATTCATGGTCAACCAAATGGTGCTGCGCGGCGGCAGTCTGGCCACGCCAGATGGCCATAGCCGGCCGAGCTACCGCAACTTCTTCCCGGCTCACGCTCGCTGGCAATTCAGTGGTCTGCGACTGGCTCGCGATGGAGCGCAGGCATGAGCAGCAGCTTCGCTGAAGACCTGCAATTGGCCCTCGGCCAAAGGCCACGAAGCATTTCGCCGAAATATTTTTACGATGAGATCGGCTCGGCGCTGTTCGAGCAGATCTGCGAACTTCCCGAGTACTACCCAACCCGCACCGAACTTGGCCTGCTGCAAGCGCATGCGGCGGAGATGGCCGAATGCATCGGCCCGCAGGCGCAACTGCTTGAATATGGCGCGGGGGCCCTGCAAAAAGTGCGTTGGTTGCTGGACCGACTCGAGGCGCCTCATTCTTTCGTGCCAATCGATATTTCTGGCGCCCATTTGCTGTCCGCTTGCGGGCAATTGCAAGCGGTCTATCCGGCGCTGCAGATCAACCCGCTGGTGGCGGACTTCAGTCGCCCGCACAGCCTGCCGCAAGGTTCAGGCAAAGGGCGCAGGGTCGGCTTCTTTCCGGGCTCCAGCATCGGCAACTTCACACCCGTGGAAGCGCTGGCGTTCTTGAAGATGGCAGCGTTTGAACTCCGTGGCGGCGGTTTGCTGATCGGCATCGACCTGATCAAGGACCCGGCGATTCTGCACGCGGCCTACAACGACAACGCAGGTGTCACTGCGGCCTTCAATCTGAACCTGCTCGCGCGGGCGCGGCGCGAACTGGGCGCCGACATTGCCCTGGATGGCTTTGTCCACAGCGCTTTCTACAACTCAGCGTTGCAGCGCATTGAAATGCACCTGATGAGTTTGAAGCAGCAAAGATTGCGCATCGCCGACAGCGTTTACGAAATCGACGCGGGCGAAACGCTGCATACCGAAAACTCGCACAAATACAGCGTTGTCGGCTTTCAGGACCTGGCCGCGCAAGCTGGTTTCAGCCCAGGGGCAAGCTGGACCGATCCGCGTGATTGGTTCAGCTTGCTGTGGCTGCATGCGCCGACCTGAAAGGCGCTCACCAGCAACAGCTCAGGACGTCGCGCCGTGTTTGGCTGCCAGACGGCTCATATTGCCCATCGACACGCGGTGCATTTCCAGCAGCGACAGCAAGCCGCTGCGGTGCAGTTGCAGCACCTTGTCGTCGGGCAGTTCGGCGAGCTTTTTCTCATCAACGGCGAGGAAACCATCGACATCGAGTTTTTCGCCGCTGGCCAGCGTCGCTTCGAAGCGCATCTCGCGGAACAGGTCGAGCTCGTTGAGTTGCTGGCAGATCAAGCGGGTGCGTTCAGCCTCCTGCTCGAAACTCTCCAGGAAACTCTGCACATTCTTCAAGAACTCGCTCGGCTCGTTGTCCGTGCCGAACAGCATCGTGCCTTCGGTCTGGGAAAACCCGGCCCATTCGCTGTCGTAGCAGACCGCCATCGAATCGCTTTCCTGATCGATGCGCGCCATCGAGAACGGATAGCGGCGCAGATAAGCCGGCACATAGTTGCCGGTCCAGCTGTTGTCCTTGACAAACAGATTGCTGCCAGTCTTCAGGCCCAGCACCGCCAGCGGCGCTACCGCCTGCTTGCCATCGGCGGGGACTTCGCCGACGCGAACGAAAACGATCGGGTATTCCTTGCAAGCCTCGGCGAATTCGACCACGGCCAGGAACAGCGAGTTCAATCCGGCGATCCGGCTGACCACGGGAATTTCCGTATTCAGGCGCAAATTCTGGTGCAAACGACGGTCCAGCGGGACCAGACTGCTATACATCGGGGGCGTACTCATTTCAAATCTCCATCAACGGCCAGTCGACTGACCAACACTTTATCGACACGCTTGCCATCCAGGTCAACGACCTCGAATCGCCAGCCACTCCACTCCACCACATCGGCCGTGCGCGGCAAACGCCCCAGCAACAGCATGATCATGCCGGCCAGGGTGTTGTAACGTCCACGGTCCTCTTCAGGCAGTTCTTTCAAGGCCAGGCGGTCCTTCAACTCGGGCACCGGGATCAGGCCTTCGATCAGCCAACTCCCGTCCTCGCGTTGCACCGCCCAGGCTTCCCCATCGCTGGGGGCATTGAATTCTCCGGCAATCGCTTCCAGCACGTCGCGGACCGAAATCACGCCCTGGACTTCGCCATATTCATCGACGACAAAAACCAGTTGCGCGTCCGAGGCGCGGAAATGCTCAAGCAGCTCCAGACCCGACAGTGTTTCAGGCACGAATACCGCCGCCTCGAGGTCTTCGGCCAAGGACAGCGGCTGGCCGCTGAGCGAGCGCTGCAGCAAGCTCTGCGCCGACACCACGCCCATGACGTCGCCAAGCCCGCCGCGGCAAACCGGATAGCGGCTGTAGCCATGGGCGCGCAGCATTTCCAGC
>CAMDHE010000106.1 GCA_945898095.1 Roseateles toxinivorans
CAGCAGTCGCGCTGAAGAGGCCTCGACCAGCACCGGCCGCACCAGTTCGCGGCGTGCCTTGGCCAGGGCGGCGGCGGTGTCGCTGTCGTTGCTGTTGGGTCCTGCAGCGCGCTGCGCCGCTTGATTTGCCTGGGTGGCTTCGCGGTAGCGGCCGATCAGCGCGGCCTGGCTCAGCTGGGTGGTTGCAAAGCCTTGCAGGCGCTGATCGAGCGCTTGCGGCAAGGCCAGCTTCGAGGGTTCCATCTGCCTTGCCAGAAACTGCTCCAGCCAAGGGCCTGCGCCTTGGATGGCAATGGCGGCAGCGTCACCCGGCCGCGGGCCATAGCCCAGGCGGTTCAGCGCATGCAAGGCACGCTCCTGCTCGCTCAATGGCGCAGCGTTCTGGCCCGATGCCGTTTGCCAGCCGGCAAGCGGCAACAGGCTGGCTGCAATGACTTGTCTGCGTGTGATCATGTCGCGAGGCTCCGCTTGCAAGGACTTGGTAAGCAGGATAAGGGCTATATCGATCGAATCAGCAAGGGATGCTCTGCATAAACAACGCGGATGTGTGCAGTGCGGACCGGGATGGGATGCAAGGCGCATTTTGCGGCCAATAGCGCGTGCTATTGGCAATAAATGCAACGCCGCATACCGCCCGGGGCCGCGCTAGCACAAGCCGTGAGGGGTTATGCAGAGCATCCCAAGGCCTGGCCGATGTCGATGTAAAGCTTTGTCGACTGCTCATGGTCGCAGCATAACCGGGCAGCACTTGCACAAGGCACGAGGGGTTATGCAGAGCATCCCTTGGGAAAGTTGCGGGTTTTCACCCGCGCCCCGGCGGCGGGAGCTGGCATGATGGCGCTGGATTTCCAATCCCCAGGTATTGCCAGGCTGGGACCCGCGTCAAGAGATCAGGGCAGGCGTAACAGCAAGGATCGATTCATGTTCGGATTTTTCAAGCACAGGAAGCTGAGGCGCCAGATCCGGGAGGCGGTGCTGGCCGCCGAGCCGATGCATTTGCTGGGCGTACTGGCTTACCGCCATGCCAATGATCCGGATCTTTCCCCGCATCAGCGCGATGAAGCCAAAGCCCAGGGCGAAATATTGCTCGCGCAGGCCGAGGAATTTCGCCAATATCTCGCTGCGCCCGATGGTCATTCCAAGGAAGAAATCCTGCCCTATCTGGCCGCAGTGTCGGCGATGAAGATGGCGGGTGACAAGATCCCGCATGACGACAAGCTTTGTCGCGCCAACTTGGCCGACATGATGGCGTCATTGGACCGGCCCGGCGCTTTTGCCCAGGCCCACGGTGCAGCCTGCGCCGAGGTCGGGGAAAAGATTGCCATCTTCGTGAAGACAAGGCGCCCCGAGTCGCTGTAGCTCAGGTTTTGTAGGCAGCGACGCCGGAGAATTGCGGGTTTTTACCCGAGCCCGGCGCTTGACTGATGGCATGTCTGACCCAGGATGGCTTGCATCAGCCTGGCCAACTGGCGCGAGCAGGTGTCGGTGCCATCGCCGCTGGCGCAGGGCAAGGAAATCGCGGGTGGCATGCCCAAGCAGTTTGCAGACTTGATCAACGCCGAAGCGACGTGCTGGGCAAGGTCATCAAGGACGCTGCGGTCAAGCTCGACTGAAGCTTGTTGCAGTTCTTCCGAGGCCTTGAAGGGAGGCATCGGCCCGGACATTTATAGTCCGGTTGAACAACCTGGCTTCATTGCTCCCGTTCCGGGCGGGCGAGCGGCCAAGGCAGAGGCGACCTTGACTTATTCCATCCCATCCATTCAAGCTGAACCGGGCCGCTTTGGCAGCGGAGAATCGGTACGCCGCCTCGAGGACGACGCCTTGCTGGCCGGCCTCGGTCAGTTCGTTGACGACATCAGCCCGGCTGGGCAATGCCATCTGGTCTTCCTGCGCTCACCTTATCCACATGCGCGCATCTTGTCGGTCGATACCCAGGCCGCGCAGGCCATGCCCGGCGTGCTGCTGCTGCTGACCGGTGCCGATCTGCTGGCAGCAGGCGTCAAGCCGCTGCCCGGCTCGATTGGCTTCAAGCGCGCCGATGGCTCGCGCAGTGCAACGCCGGCGCGGCTTGCCTTGGCCCATGAGCGCGTACGCTTTGTCGGCGAGCCGGTGGCAGCTGTTGTTGCCAGCAGCTTGCAGCAAGCCCGCGACGCGGCCGAGGCGATTCAGGTCGACTATGAAGAGCTGCCGATGGTTGTCGATGTCATGAAGGCGACCGCACCCGGAGCGCCGATGCTATGCCCGCAAGCGCCGGACAATATCGCGGCTGAAACCCGCTATGGCAGCGTGGCCGCGACGGCTGCAGCATTCGCAGTCGCCCGCCATGTCGTCAGCCTGGACCTGGTCAACCAGCGGCTGGTCGCGCTGAGCCTGGAGCCACGCTCGGCGCTGGCCGCCTTTGATGCTGCCACCCAGCGCCTGACGATCCGCATCAGCAGCCAGATGCCTTCAGGCTTGCGCGACTCGGTCTGCGACGCGTTGGGCATGGAAAAGGCATCGGTGCGCGTACTGATCGGTGATGTCGGCGGCGGTTTCGGCATGAAAACCGGCGCCTACCCGGAAGACATCGCGCTGGCCTTTTGCGCCCGCGCGCTGCAGCGTCCGGTCAAATGGCTCGCCGAACGCAGCGAGGAATTCATCGCCAGCACCCATGGCCGCGACTTGCAAAGCCATGCCGAACTGGCACTCGACGAGAACGGCAAGATCCTGGCTTTGCGGCTCGATTCGATCGCCAATGTCGGCGCTTACACGACCGGCGCTGGCGTGGCGATCCAGGTGCTGATCGGCCCCTGGGTGCAGACCAGCGTCTATGACATCCAGACGATTGATTTTCACTTCAGGGCGGTGCTGACCCATACTGCGCCGACCGGTGCTTACCGCGGCGCTGGCCGACCCGAAGCGATCTTCATCATGGAGCGCTTGATCGACGAAGCGGCGCGCCAGACCGGCATCGACCGGCTGACGCTGCGAAGGCGCAACTTTATCCAGCCATCGCAGATGCCTTACAAGAACCCGATGGGCCAGGTCTATGACAGCGGGCGCTTCGAGTCGGTGATGGACCAGGCGCTGCTGCTTGCCGACTGGCAGGGCTTCGAGGCCCGGGCGGCAGATTCGGCAAGGCGCAATCTGCTGCGCGGGCAGGGGATTTCGACCTTTCTCGAATGGACTGGCGGCAATGCGCTGGAAGAGCGGGTCACTTTGGCGGTACGCGCTGACGATGGCGTGATCGAGGTTTTCTCGGCCGTCAACGCCATGGGGCAGGGCATCGCCACCTCGCTGGCGCAACTGGTTGTCGATGCCTTCGGGGTCAGCATCGACAAGGTCAGGGTCGTGCTCGGTGATACCGATCGCGGCGACGGCTTTGGCAGCGCTGGCTCGCGCTCGTTGTTCACCGGCGGATCGGCACTGAGCCTAGGTGCTGATAAAACGATTGCCAAAGCCAGGCAACTCGCGGCCAAGGAATTCGAAGCTGCCGAGCAGGACATCGAGTACAGAAACGGCAGCTTCAGCGTCGCCGGCACCGACCTGAAACTGGGTCTGTTCGAGCTTGCAGCACGCCAGCCGGAGCAGCGCATTTTCGTCGAATCGACCAGCGCAGTCGCTGGTCCCTCCTGGCCCAACGGCTGCCATATCAGCGAGGTCGAAATCGACCCATTGACCGGCAAGGTGGCGGTCGTCGCCTATGCCTCGGTCAACGATGTCGGCCGCGTGGTCAACCCGATGATCGTGCGCGGTCAGCTCGATGGCGGCGCGGTCCAGGGTATCGGCCAGGCGCTGCATGAGCATATGGTCTATGACCCCGAAAGCGGCCAGCCCTTGACCGGCAGTCTGATGGATTACGCTGCACCGCGGGCTGCAGACATACCTGATTTCAAGACCGAAATGGATCCTTCGACGCCTTGTTTGAACAACCCGCTGGGCGTCAAGGGCGTCGGTGAGCTCGGCACCATCGGCGCCACGCCGTCGCTGGTCAATGCCGTTGCCGACGCTTTCGCGAGACATGGCCTGCCGGCGCGTGCGCGCCAGTTGCAGATGCCGCTGTCACCCTCGCGCGTCTGGCAGCAGTTGCAGCAGCAGGGCCAGCAATGAGTGCCGTTCTGCCGACTGTCCCGCGCTCCGCTGCCTCGGTGATCGTGTTGCGCGATGCGCCGGGCGGGCTTGAAGTATTGATGCTGAAGCGTGCTCTGCGGCCTGGCGACCAGAACAGCGGCGCCGCAGTCTTTCCAGGCGGCATGCTCGATGTCGCCGACAAAGGCCATTACGAGCGCTGTCTTGGGCTCGACGATGCCAGTGCCAGCGCCCGCCTCGGTGTGGCGCAGGACGGGCTGCATTACTGGGTGGCGGCATTGCGCGAATGTTTCGAAGAAGCCGGTTTGCTGTTCGCTGTCGACGCCGCCGGCTCGCTGCTCAATCTGGAACTGCCGGCTGACGAGTTGCTGGCCCTGCGCCATCAATTGCATGCCAATCAGATCGGCATGGCCGATATCTGCGAGCGCTTCGGCGTCAAGCTGGCGGTGGATCGCCTGGCTTATTACAGCCACTGGATCACGCCGCTGGGCATGCCGAAGATCTTCGACACCCGCTTCTTTATCACCGAAGCGCCTCCTGGCCAGCAGGCAATAGCCGATGCCAAGGAAACGGTCGAGCTGCTCTGGCTGACACCGTCTGAAGCGCTGGGCCGGGACCTCAAATTGATGAATGTGACCGAGCGCTTGCTGAAGCATCTGGCTGGCTTCAAGCAGGCCGGCGAAGCGGTCGACTGGGCCCGCCGTCAGGAAAAAGTGCCGACCACCAGGCCGCGTCTCGGGATCTCGAGCAAGGGCCGGGTGGTCGTCAATCATGATCAATGGGCTTACGCCGAGGTCGGCCGGATCGACCCTGACGGCCATGGCCAGGCCAGCAACGAGCTCATACCGGGCAAACCGGTCTGGCTGTCGCCGCGCGTGCTGCGCGTCACCGCAGGCAATGGCAACATGATGACCGGCCCCGGCACCAACAGCTATTTCATCGGCGCGCCAGGCAGCGATGACTGGGCCCTGCTTGATCCGGGTCCTGCCGATGACGACCATATCGCGGCCTTGCTGGCGGCTGCACCCGGTCGTATCAGCCGCATTCTCGTCACCCATACCCATAAAGACCATTCGCCGGCCGCCGCAGCGATCCATGCCGCCAGCGGCGCGCCGCGTTTCGGTCAGGTCGCCCTACACCCGGAATGGCAGGACAAGGAATTCCAGCCCGAACATCGACTTGCCGATGGCGACCGGCTGCTGCTGGGCGCTGGCGTGACGCTGCGCGTGATCCACACCCCCGGTCATGCCAGCAACCATCTGTGCTATTTGCTCGAGGAAGAAAAGCTGCTGTTCACCGGCGACCATCTGATGCAGGGCAGCACGGTGGTGATCAACCCGCCCGATGGCGACATGGCGGTCTACCTCGAGTCCTTGCGTAAATTGCTGGCCGAAGAGCTGGATTGGCTGGCCCCTGGCCATGGTTTTTTGATCGACCAACCGCATGCGGTGGTGCACAAGACCATCGCGCATCGTCTGGGTCGCGAGGCCAAGGTGCTGGCGGCTTTGCAATCGCTGACGGCTGCCGCGCCGGCCAGCGAAACCGCGCTGCTGGCCATGGTCTATGCCGATACGCCGGCCCACCTGCATGCAGTGGCGCTGCGTTCGCTGCGCGCCCATCTGCTGAAGTTGCAGGCCGATTCCAGGGCGGTGCAGTTGGCGGGCGATGTCTGGCAATTCATCGCGGCATGAGCCGACGCGGCGTTGATTTCAGCCAGGCTCATGCAGCGCTGCAGCGTGAAATCGACCAGCAGCGGCTGGCCGGCGTTTCGGCCGCCTTGCTCAAGAACGGCGAGCTGATCGACAGCTTCTGCAGCGGCCTGGCCGACCTGGAAAGCGGCGAGTTGATGCGCGCCGACCATATCCACCGGGCTTTTTCCAATACCAAGCTGATCACTTCGGTGCTGGTCTTGATGCTGGTCGAGCAGGGCCTGTTCGGGCTCGACGACCTGGTCAAGCAATGGATACCTGCGCTGGGTCGGCTCTCGGTGCTGCGTCCTGGTGCGGCATCGCTGGACGACACCGAACCGCTGCGGCGCGACATCAGCTTACGGCATCTGCTCAGCCATCAATCCGGTCTGAGCCACGGCGTGTTCGACGCCGGCAGCATGATCTTCACCGCCTACAACGACTCGGCGCTGCGCCGGCAGGATCGCACGCTGGAGCAAGCGATGGACCTGCTGGCCGGCTTGCCGCTGCTGTTCCAGCCGGGCGAGGGCTGGGAATATGCCCTTGGTGCCGATGTGCTGGCACGGGTCATCGAGATCGCCACCGGCCAGCGTTTCGGCGATGCCTTGCAAACGCGTTTGTTCGACCCGCTGGGCATGGTCGATACCGGCTTTGTGCTCAAGCCCGAGCAATTGCCAAGGCTGGCTGCGCTGTACCGCGGTGACCTGGCAGACATGACAAAGCCCGGGCTGCAGCGTCTGGACGAGACCCCCTGGCCCGGTGCCTACCGGACGCCGGTGCCGCGCCAATCGGCCGCCGGCGGCCTCTTCACCACCCAGGCCGACATGCTGACCTTGTTGCGTCAATTGATGCCGGGTCAGCCGAGCCTGTTGTTGCAGCCGGCCATGCTGGCCGAGCTGTTCACCGATCAGCTCGGCGCTGAGCGGCATGTTCATTTCGCCCACCTGGGCCGGTTTCCAAGCCTGGGTTTCGGTCTCGCCGGGGCCTTGACGCGTGAGCCTTCCACGCTTGCGACCGATGCCGCCGTGGGTGAATTGCAATGGGGTGGTTTGGCCGGCACCCATTGGTTCATCTCGCCCGCCACCGGCCTGGCCGGGGTGGTGATGGCACAGCGCCATTGGGGTTTCTGGAACAAGTTCTGGTTCAGGTACAAGGCCAGGGTGTACGAGGCTGCTGGCCAGCAGCCAGGCGGTCTTAACAAGAGTAAAAGCTGATGACTACCATGATCCGCCGGACCATCGGCTTGCCCGTCAATCTCGCCTATCTCGATGTGGGTAAAGGGCAGCCGCTGATCTTCGTGCATGAATTTGCCGGCGACATGATGAGTTGGCTGCCCCAGGTCAATGCCCTGTCGCGTCGATTTCGCTGCATCGCTTACAACGCGCGGGGCTACAAGCCCTCTGACGTTCCGGCCGATCCTGGCGCTTATGGCTGGGAGTTCGCGGTATCGGATTTGATCGCTTTGATGGACTTCCTGAAGATCGCCAAAGCCCATATCGTCGGCCTGTCGATGGGCGGCTACGCGGTGGTTTCGGCGGGCTATCTGCATCCCGATCGCATTCTGTCGATCACGCCCTGCAGCGCAGGCTCGGGATCGGTCTCGCAAGGGCGCGAAGAGATGATCTCGTCCAGCTTGGCCTTGGCCGAGCGGATTGAGCGCGAAGGCATGCGCAGCGCCGTGGCCGATTACGCCAAAGGCGATTCGCGCCTGCCCTTCTTAGAGAAGGATCCGCTCGGCTTCGACACCTTTTTCCAGCAGTTCGCCAGCCATGATGGGCTCGGCTCGGCCCTGACGCTGCGTGGGTTCCAAGCGAGGCGGCCATCGCTGCTGGACCAGGGCCGGGAGTTGTCGACGATCGTCGCACCGGTGCTGCTGATGCTGGGCGACCGCGACAGCGGCTGCGTCGAGCCGACCCTGTTCATGTGGCGCACCATCCCGGGCGCAAGCCTGGCGGTGCTGCCGAACTCGGGGCATTGCATCAACCTCGAGGAGCCCGAGGTCTTCAACCACCTGCTGCTGGATTTTCTCGATCGCCTCGCAGCGGCTGCCGGCCAGGCGGACTGAAAGACCGGCTGCGGAAAGCTTTGACTGGCTTCGTGGTTGCTGCGCTGGCCCGTTGTCGCCGGCGCCTTCCATAGGCATCGATTGCACAGGGTTGCGATCCGCCATCAAACTGGGCATCATATTTGGCTGAATTCAAGCGAACAAAAACATGTTCAACAGGAATTTGACCGGTTTTTTCGCCCATCTATATCGCGCTGCCGCTTGTGATGCAGCGCTCTTGCGTCGCTATCCCAAACTGGCCTGGTCGGCGCTGGGGGCGGTGGTGGTGCCGGCGCTGTACGCGCTGATCGTGTTGTCCAGCGTCTGGGATTCGAATGCGCGGACCTCGCAACTACCGGTGGCGTTGGTCAATCAGGATGCCGGACTGCGCTACGGTAGCCGCGATGTGAATCTGGGCGCCGAGGTGTTCCAGGCGATACGAGCGCATGGCTTGTTCGGTTACCGCGATTTCAGCGATGCCGATGCCGCCCGACGCGCCGTGCGCGAGGGGCAGCTCGCCTTCGCTGTGCTGCTGCCGCCCGACTTCAGCCGCCAGGCCTTGCTGGGTACCGAATCGGGTGCCGGACACCTGATCCTCTACCTCTCCGAGGGCAACAACTACGCTGCGTCCGGATTCGCCAAAAGGTTCGCGCCCGAGTTGGCACACCGGGTCAACGAGGCGCTGAACGAACGCCGCTGGGCCTTGGTGCTTGAATCCACGGCCGGCTCGAAGCGTGACCTGAACTCGCTGCAGCAGGCGGTCGACGCGCTCGTCGAAGGCGCAAACAAGAGCGCCTCGGCGGCGCATCAGGTCCGTCAGGGTAGCCAAATATTGACCGCCGGAACTGCGGAGGCAAGTGATGCCGGCCAGCGCCTGCAGGGCACCACGGCACAGCTTGCCGTGGGAGCCGCAGAAATGGGCTCAGGCTTGCGGCAACTCGGCTCCGGGCTGCGCGCCGCCGATAACAACGCTTCGCTGGAGCGCGATGTACAGGCGCTGCGCCAGGGCGGCAGCGCGCTGCAGCGCGGTCACACCGAGCTCGGTGCCGGGCTGCAGCAGTTGCAAGCCGGTGCGGATTCGTTGCGCGATGGTGTCTCCACGTTCAAGCTGGAAGCAGGCAATTGGTGGCTCATCGGGACGGACTTCGCGCAAGCGGCTGGAACGCTGCAGTCCGGCGCCGAACAGCTCGAGCTGGGCTTGGGCATGGCAAGAGGAGCGCAGGGTCGGCTGGCCGATGGCACGCAGCGGTTCGTCGATGGAGCGGAGCAGCTTGCCGATGGTCTGCTGCGCCATTCAACAGCGATCGGCCAACTGGTGGCCGGCCTGCCTGATGAAGCAAGCATCAAGAGTTTTGCAGTCGGTGCTGCCAAGGTATCTGCTGCGACGTCGACGCTCGCAGATGGCCTGCATCAGCTGCGCGCTGGCCAGGCGCAGCTGCACCAGGGCCAGGTTCGACTTGAAGTCGGCAGTGCCGAACTCGCCGCCAATTTGCGCCAGTTGCAGGCCTCGCTGCCTGCGGGCAAGCCATCACCGGAGGGCACGGCGGCCGGTCTGGCGCAGTCAGTGCAACCGGTGTTGGAGATGGTGGCGCAAGTGCCTAATGAAGGCGCTGGTTTCGCTCCCAATTTCGTGCCGCTGGCCCTGTGGATGGGTGCGTTGATGATGGCCTTCCTGTTTCATTTTCGCCAATTACCGATGGATTTGATGGCCGCGCCGCGCGCCGCCACCGTGGCCGGCCGCCTTTTCTTCCCGGCGCTTCTGACTGCGGGGCAGTCGCTGGTGATGCTGGCGATTCTGGTGGGCGTGCTGCAGATGCAGACGCAGCGCTTGCTGCCGGTGGCCGTCACGCTGGTTTTGGCTTCGCTGTTGTTCCTGTGTCTGATCTTCGCGCTGGTGCATCTGTTTGGCGATGTCGGCAAGATGGTTGCCGTGCTGTTGCTGGTGGTGCAGATGTCGTCCGCCGGCCTGTTGCTGCCTATAGAACTGACGCCGCCCTTGTTTCAGACCATGCACCGGTGGCTGCCGCTGTCCTGGGTTGTGCATGCCTTCCGTGCCAGCATGTTTGGCGCCTACGACGGCACCTGGGTCAACGACTGGGCCGCGATGCTGGCCACGGGCGCTGCGGCGCTGGTGGTCGCATGGCTCTTTGGTCGTTGGCGCCCGGTGAAAGCAAGGGCTTATCGCGCGTCGATGGAAGTGGAGCGACGTGCTGCCAACTGCGCCCTGACGCCGGATCCCGCAGCGGGCAGTGGGCAGCGTGCGCAGGATGGCAAGCTGCTTGCAGCGCCCGCCGACCAGGGCCTGCAGCGGCGGGAGGCGACTGACTGAGGATCGAATCCCGGGCTTCAAATATCGGCTCTAATGACGCACGGCCCTTGGTTTGGCCGGCAGCGAATCAAGAGGCCTGCAGATGGAGTGTTTACCGCTTTCGGGCGTCCGGGTGATCGATGCTACTGCGGTGGTGATGAGCCCTTACAACTATCAATGGCTGGCCGACTTCAGCGCCGAAGTGATCAAGGTTGAAGCACCCCAAGGAGACTCGACACGCCAGACCGGCCCGAGCACCGAAGCCGGCATGGTGGCGATTTTTATGGGCTTCAATCGCAGCAAGAAGAGCATCGTCGTCGACCTCAAGCAGGCCGATGTTTTCATGCACAGCATGAGGCCGCAAAAGCTGCCCGCCGTGGGGCTGGACCCGGAGCAGTTGCGTGCGACTTACCCCCGACTGGTGTACGCCGGCCTGCATGGCTTTGACACCAGCGGCCCTTATGGCGGCCAGCCAGGAGTGCTCGGATGAATGCGCTTGATTCGCTCGGTTTGACAAGAATTCCAGCTGAAGACGAGGCCTTGCGGGCGCCGGTGCGGGCTTTCCTGGCCGAGGCGGTACGCGCGATCCCGGCCCATATCCGCGCCAGGTCCTGGTCGGGTTTCGACCGCGAATTCAGCCTCGAGTTGGGTCGCCGCGGCTGGTTGGGCATCACCTTGCCGAAGGAATATGGCGGCGGCGGTCGCAGCCCTTATGCCCGCTATGTACTGGTCGAGGAATTCCTCAATTTCGGCGCTCCGGTCGGTGCGCATTGGATCGCTGACCGGCAGAGCGGGCCACTGATCCTCAAGTTCGGCAGCGAGGCCCAAAAGCGCTTTTACCTGCCGCCGATCTGCCGTGGTGAATCGTTTTTCTGCATCGGCATGAGCGAGCCCGATGCCGGCTCGGACCTGGCCAGCGTCAGGACGCGGGCGGTCAGGACCGATGCCGGCTGGACCCTCAGCGGCCAGAAGATCTGGACCTCGAACGCGCAAGCGAGCCAGTACATGATCGCTTTGGTGCGCACCTCGGGCGAGGCGGGTGATCGCCAGAAGGGTCTGTCACAGTTGATCGTCGATCTGAGCCTACCGGGCATCACGGTGCGGCCGATCACCGATCTGGCCGGCGACAGCAATTTCTGCGAAGTCTTTTTCGACCAGGTACAACTCGGCGCCGATGCCTTGATCGGCGAAGAAAGCAAGGGCTGGGAGCAGGTCACGGCCGAACTCGCCTTCGAGCGCAGCGGCCCCGAGCGCCTGTATTCGAGCATCGTGCTGTTCGACCAATGGCTGGCTTACATCCGCACGCCGGCGGGTCGCAGGCCCGAATCGTTGCGGCTGGCCGGCAAGATCATCAGCCAGTTGGCGCCTTTGCGCGCGATGTCGATCGCGGTGACCGAAAAGCTCGTCAGCGGTGGCAGTCCGGTGGTCGAAGCGGCGCTGGTCAAGGACCTGGGCACGACGGTCGAGCAGTTGATCCCAGCGGCGATCGCCGACGATCTGTTTTCGCGCGAGCTGCAGAACGCGCCGCTCGAGTTGCTGCTGACGCTGAACTATGTGACTCAGGTGGCGCCGACTTATTCGCTGCGCGGCGGCACCCGCGACATCCTGCGCGGCATGATCGCGCGCGGCCTCGGCCTGCGTTGAAGGTGGTTTGAATGGATGATCTATTTTCCGATGCCGTCAGGCAGTTGCTGACCGACCAATGCACAGCCAACCATGTGCGCGCGATCGAAGCCGGGCAAGCTGCAGCGGCGCTCTGGCAGATGATCGAGGATGCCGGTTTTGCCGATGCGCTGGTCAGCCCGGCGCAGGGCGGTGCCGGCTTGTCGCTGGCTGAAGTCTGTCCGGTGCTGATGCTTTGCGGCAGCTTCGCCTTGCCTGTGCCGCTGGGCGAGACGATGCTGGCAAGGGCGCTGCTGGCGCAGGCCGGCGTGGCGATTCCGGCCGGCAGCATCACCTTCGGGTCGGCGCTGCTTGGCGCTGAGGGCAGCCTGGTCTGCGCCAACTTGCCCAGCGCGCGCGTCGCTGACTGGGCGCTGCTGACAACACCGACTGGCTGCTTGCTGCTGCCGCTGGGCAGCGCGAAGATGTCGGCGGCAGCCTTCTGCCTTGATGCCAGATCGGACTGGCCGGCCGCTGCAGTGGCAGCGGGTTTGCCGGTCGCCAGCAATCATGACCCGCGGCTGCTGCAAGCCTGCTTGTCTGCGGCGCAACTGGCTGGCGCGTTGCTGGCAGTGTTCGAACGCACGCTGCAATATGCGAATTCGCGCCATCAGTTCGGACGGCCGATCGGCAAGTTCCAGGCGATCCAGCATCAGCTCAGCGTGATTTCTGAACATGCATTCGCGGCCAGGATGGCCGCGCAGATCGGTTGTCAATCGAACAGCGCCATGCCCGAGCGCTTGCGCGTGGCGGTGGCCAAGGCGCGCTGCAGCGAGGCCGCGCTGGAAGTTGCAGCCATCAGCCATTCGATCCACGGTGCGATCGGTTTCACCGCTGAGTTCGACCTGCAGCTTTACACGCGGCGCCTGCATTTATGGCGGCAGGCGGGCGGTTCCGAGTCCTATTGGCATGATGTTCTCGGCGCCGAACTGGTCGATCAGCAAAGCGGCCTGGCACTCGATCTGATCCGATCGACCACGGATTTTTGAATATTCATTGGAGATTTTTTGAGTAATTTTCTGCAAACCAGCCGTGTAGGCGCAATCGTCACGCTGACGATGAACCAGCCCGCGACCCGCAATGCGCTGACCGGCAATACCGCAGTCGAGGAGTTCGTGCAGGCCTGCGACGCGGTCAGGCTCGACCCGTCGGTCCGCTGCGTCATCGTCACTGGCGCCGGCCCGGTGTTCAGCTCGGGCGGCAATGTCAAGGACATGCAGCGCTTTTTCAACCAGGACATCGCGCCCGACCTGATCCGCGAGGAATACCGCAACGGCATCCAGCGTCTGCCGCGTGCGCTGTACAACCTCGATGTGCCGGTGATCGCCGCAGTCAATGGAGCGGCGATAGGCGCTGGCCTGGACCTGGCCTGCATGTGCGACATCCGCATCGCCTCGGATAAAGCGACATTCGCCGAAAGCTTCGTCAAGGTTGGCATCGTTCCCGGTGACGGCGGCGCCTGGCTGCTGCCGCGCGCAGTCGGCATGTCCAAAGCCTCGGAGATGGCCTTTACCGGTGAAGCCTTGTCGGCCGAGGAGGCGCTGGCCTGCGGCCTGGTGTCACGCGTGGTGGCGGCCGAAGCCTTGCAGGAGGCAGCGCTGCATTTGGCGCGCAAGATCGCTGCCAACCCGGGTGCCGTCCTGCGCATGACCAAACGCTTGCTGCGCGAAGGTGAACGCAGCAGCCTCGAGTCGCTGCTTGAAATCTCCGCTGGCTACCAGGCGATCGCGCACAAGACCGCCGCGCACAAGGAAGCGGTGATGTCCTTTGTCGAAAAGCGGCCGCCGAAATTCGAGGACTGAAGCTCAGGCGGCGAGCAGCTGATCAGGCCTTGTTGCTTCTGCCGATCGCCAGGTAATGCACGCCGAGCAGCTGCAACGCTTGCGGCTCGTAGAGGTTGCGGCCGTCGAAAATCACCGGCGCTTTCATGGCGCTCTTCAGCGCCGCCCAGTTCGGGCTGCGGTAGGCCTTCCATTCGGTCGCGATGATCAAGGCGTCGGCGCCTTGCAAAGCGTCCATCGGCTTGGTTGAAAACTCGATTTGCGCCAACAATTCTGGGGCGTCGGCAAAGTCCAGTGCCAGCACCCGCCTGGTTTCATCGACAGCGACCGGGTCATGGGCCTTGATGCAGGCGCCAGCGCGCAGCAAGGCGCCGATGACGACGCGACTCGGCGCATCGCGCATGTCGTTGGTATTCGGTTTGAAAGCCAGACCCCAGAGGGCAAAGGTCTTGCCGCTCAAGTCGCGGCCATATCGGGCAAAGACCTTGTTCACCAGCACATGCTTCTGGTCGTTGTTGACCGCTTCGACCGCTTCGAGCAAGCGCAGCGTCTGGCCATATTCGCGCGCGGTGCGGCCCAGCGCCTGCACGTCCTTGGGGAAACAACTGCCGCCGTAACCGGTGCCGGCATAGAGAAAGCTGTAGCCAATGCGTGGATCCGAGCCGATGCCCTGGCGCACCAGTTCGATGTCGGCACCGACCTCGTCGGCCAGATTGGCCAACTCGTTCATGAAGCTGATGCGGGTGGCCAGCATTGCATTGGCGGCGTATTTGGTGAATTCGGCGCTCTTCACATCCATCACGCGGGTGCGTTCGTGGTTGCGGTTGAAAGGAGCGTAAAGCTGGCGCATCACCGCCAGCGCCTGCTGACCTGCAGCATCTGCGGCGACGCCCAGCACGATGCGGTCGGGTCTGGTGAAGTCTTCGACGGCCGCGCCTTCCTTGAGGAATTCTGGGTTGGAAACGACCGAAAAAGCGGGCGCTGAGCAGGGCAAGGCGCGGGCAGCAAGTTCGGCCTTGATCGCCGCGCTGACCTTGTCGGCCGTGCCGACCGGAACCGTTGACTTGTCGACGACGACCTTGTCCGCGGCCATATAGCGGCCGATATTGCGGGCCGCTGCGAGTACATATTGCAGGTCGGCGCTGCCGTCTTCGTCGGGCGGAGTGCCGACGGCGATGAACTGCACATGGCCATGGGCCACGCTGGCCGCCACATCGGTCGAAAAACTCAGGCGCCCGGCGTCGACATTGCGTTCGATGACCTCCTTCAGTCCCGGCTCATAGATCGGCACCTGGCCGCTGTTGAGCATGTCGATCTTGGCCTGGTCGACGTCGAGGCAAAACACATTGTTGCCCAGGTCAGCCAGACAAGCGCCGGTGACCAGGCCGACATAGCCGGTGCCGATGATGGTGATATTCATGAATTGTTCTTGATGGGAGAAGCAGGACAGCTGGCGCTGAGTGAGCAGGGATTGTGCACCGAGCTTGTACCAGACCCTCATGTCAGTTGTCAGGCCTTGAGTGAAGGTCCCGGACTGTTCGGCATCGGCGGCCCGTCTTCTCTGTTGCGCTCATGTCCCCCGGCACCGGCCTTTGGCCGGCACCTCCTCCTTGACTTCGCTCCACAGAGCAGACGGCCCGCATTTGCGACTGGATGGCCTTGGACGGCACAAGTCAGGTCCTGGACCGTTCGGCATCGGCGAGTCGTCTTCAATTGGCACATATCTGGTCGATATGGTTGCGATGACATTTGCGTTTCCGGTGGCGCTGTTTCCACAGATGGCGGTGCCGTGGGGTGGTGCACACGCAGCCGGCATGCTGTTTGCCTCCATGGCAATTGGCAGCCTGGTGATGAGTGCGCTGAGCGGTTGGACGGTGC
>CAMDHE010000107.1 GCA_945898095.1 Roseateles toxinivorans
GATCGCCGTCGGTGCCTCCAAGAATCATGCGATGGGGGCCCTCAATCCCCTCGCGCAGTATCGTTTCGAAGTCACTCCCGAGCAGGTGCGCGAAGACCGGCTGGTCAGCTACCCGCTGACGCGTTCCATGTGCGCGCCGATCGGCGATGGCGCGGCGGCGGCGATCCTTTGCTCTGCACGCGCGCTCGAATCATTTCCGGCGGAAGTTCGCGAGCGCGCCGTCCGCGTCCGGGCGAGCACGCTGTCGGGGGGCAAGTACCGTGGCTTCGACGAGCCTGGCCTTTCAAGCATCGCGGCGAAGAAAGCTTATGTCGCTGCCGGCTTGGCGCCTTCCGACATCGATGTGGCGGAGGTGCATGACGCCACCGCATTTTGCGAGTTGTACCAATGCGAGATGCTGGGATTTTGCGAGCCGGGCCAGGGCGGGGCATTCGTTGAAAGCGGGGCGACTTCGCTGGGCGGAACTCTGCCGGTGAACCTGTCGGGGGGGCTCGTGTCCAAGGGCCATCCCGTCGGTGCGACCGGGCTTTCGATGATCCACGAACTGGTCATGCAACTTCGGGGCGAAGCGGGGCTGCGTCAGTGCAAGGATGCAGACATCGCGCTGGCCGAGAACGGCGGCGGCGTGATCGGGTTTGATGAAGCCGCCTGCTCGATCATCATCCTGCAGCGCGGGCCGGGACGCTGAGGTGCCGGCGCCCTTGCCTTCAGCTTTTCACACCGGTTCGCACGATATTCAGGATGTTGTGCGCGAGGGTCTCAGGCGAATCTCTGCCCTCGGGCAGGTACCAGACGCGGGACCATGCCATCGCGCCCAGCAGCGTCATTTTCATGTACCTGCGGTTGGCGCCGCGCCGCAGTGGCACTGCATCGATCAGCCGGCGGAACACATCCTCATAACGATCGCGTTCCGCGATGAGCTTTTGTCGCACCTCGGGCTCGTGCCGGCGCGGCAACTCGCCGAACACGACGTGGATCAGGTCGAAGCCGGCCAGCAGTGCTTTCATGTGCGCGGTGCAGGCGACTTCCAGGGCCTCCCATGGATCCTCGATGCCGACGACCGCCTTCTCGACGCGGTCGACCATCTCGATGGCGCTTTCCTCGAATATCGAGACAAGGATATGACTCTTGGAGGGGAAGTGGTGGTACAGCGAAGCAGGCTGTACATGGACAAGTTCGGCGATGTCTCGCATCGAAGTGCCGTCATAGCCGCGGGTGGCGAAGAGCTTGGCTGCGGCCTGAAGCATGGCCGAACGTTTGTTGACGGGCGCGGGACGCTCGGTGGCTGCGCGCCGCACCGCTGCTGAAGAAACGGCCTTGACCATCACGCTTTTTTACCCTAGTAACTTATTGAACGTTCGGTAGAACTATAACATATCACCCGGGTCCATCCATGCACGATGACGACTTGCTCAGCCCTGAAAACCTTCGCAATCCGCACCCTTTATTTGGCCGGATGCGCAGGGAACGGCCGGTGCATTGGAACTCACGCTACCGCGCCTGGATCGTGACGCGGCATGCCGATGTCATGCGCGGTTTGCGCGATCCGGGTCTGTCGTCCGACCGTGTTGGCGCATTGCTGCAGACTGCAGCGCCCGGGACTGCGGGACGGCAAGCACTTGAGCTGCTTTCGGGCTGGATGGTGTTCAAGGACCCGCCAGACCACACAAGGCTGCGCAAGCTCGTCAGCAAGAGTTTCACCAGCCGTGCAGTGACTCACATCCAGGACCGCATCGACGGGATCGTCGGCGAACTACTCGATCGCTGTGAGGCGAAGGGCCGCTTCGACCTGGTGGAGGACATCGCCTTCCCGCTGCCGACCATGGTGATCGCGGAGTTGCTCGGCGCGCCCGTGTCGGATCGGGAGCGTTTTCGCACCTGGTCGGACGAGATCAGCCCGATCGTGTTCGGCAGCTTCGATGCGGCGTCGCGCCGCACGGCTGCCGAGGGAGCGATCCTGAACTTCGCCGATTACTTCAGCCACCTCGTCCGGCGCTACGAAGCAAATCCGTGCGACAACCTGGTCTCTGCGCTGATCGAGGCACGCGACAGCCGCGATGCCTTGTCGCACGATGAAGTGATCGCGACCTGCATGCTGCTGCTGTTTGCCGGGCATGAAACAACGACCAATCTGATTGGCAATGGCGCTTACCACCTGCTCAGCCATCCCGAACAATTGCGGCGCTTGAAGGCTGACCCTGCGCTCGCCGCACTGGCCGTCGAAGAATCGCTGCGCTTCGACGGGCCGTCCAAGATCGTCGTGCGCCTGGCGGCGCAACGGCTCGAGTATGGGGATGCGGTGTTCGAGCCGGGTCAGCGTGTGTTTCTCGTGCAGGCCTCGGCCAATCGCGACGATGAAGTATTTGCGAACCCCGATGAATTCGACATCGGCCGCAGCCCCAACCCGCACATCGGCTTTGGCTTCGGGATTCACTTCTGCCTCGGCGCGCCGCTGGCCCGCAGCGAAGCTCATGCGGTGTTTGCCAGTCTGTTCAAGCGCTTCCCGTCCTTGTCGCTGGTGCAGGACGAGGTGGCTTGGGAGCCCGTGCTGCTGAGCCGAGGCATCTTGTCCTTGCCAGTTACTTTTTCTCAATCCAACCAAGGGGTGTTGTCATGACCGCAGTCATATTCGGGGGATCCAAGGGCATTGGCCGCGAGATCGCTTTGTCGATCGCGTCCCGCCAGCCGGGCGCGACCATCGTGATCAACTATGCGCACGACGACGCGGCAGCGCAGGCTACAGCCGCAGAGATCGGCAAGCGTGGAGCGATTGCCATGCTGGTCAAGGGCGACATCTCGTCAGCCGAGGGCGCGCTGGATGTCGCGCGGCGCATCCAGGCCCAATGCGAGAGCGTTACTGAAGTGATCCATGCTTCGGTTACCGCCTTCACCGCCCCGGCGCTGACCGTGGACCCGGTGCTGTTCAACGAGGCATTGCAGTTGAACGGCATGTCGCTGCTCTATGTGGTGCAGGCGCTGCGGCCGATGTTCCGTGCGGGTACATCGATCGTGTTCCTCTCCAGCAACGGCTCCAAGGTCGCGATCCGCGGCTATATGCCGCTCGGGGCACCCAAGGCACTGGCCGAATGTCTGGTGCGTTACCTGTCGGTGGAGTTGGCCAAGCTGCAGGTCCGCATCAACATCGTCACGCCCACCGGCCTGCCCACCGACGCCTTCCGCAAGATCGTGCCGGGCGTGGAAGAAGCGCTGGAATTCCAGCGCAAAGCCACGCCGATGGGCCGCAATGCGACCTTCGCCGATGTGAACGAGGCCGTGGCTTTCCTGACATCACCCGCTTCATCATTCATGACGGCGCAGGAGTTGGTGCTGGACGGCGGCATGTACACGAGGGCTTGATTGGCGGTGACGAGGGTTGCTGCGGTCTAGCGTTGGCGCTCAGTTTGAGCGAGAGGTTGGACCGATGCGTCACGGAAGGCACGAAGCACAGCATTGATACGCGTCTGGTAGCCAGTGCCCTGTGACTTGAACCATGCAAGTACATCCTGATCGACGCGCAACGACACAAGAGATTTCGACGGCGCCGGCTGCAACCCCTTGCGGACGATTCCGCGGACGATGTGCCTGACATCGGCTTCGCGGCGTAGGCCACCGGGTCGGCCACGCTCTTGATGGGGCCGTCAGCCGGCACCACCAGGCCGAAGGTGTAGCCGGTGAGGCAGGCGATCCAGATGAAGTCGGTCAGCGTGTTGAACTGTGTCTTCTGCATTTGCGGGATGCGAAACACGCCTTGTGGCAGTTGGCTGAGAACGTAGCCGTCGGGCTTGGCATTGACCAGTTCATTGGCGCCCAGCATGCCGCCGGCATCGGGTTTGTTGTCGACGATGATTTGCGTGCCCAGCGCCTTGGCGGCACTTTCGGCGATGGCGCGAATCACCGCGTCGGTGCTGCCGCCAGCGGGCCAGGGGCAAATTTAGCGTATCGGGCGAGTTGGAAAGGCCTGTGCCCAAGCGGGCGCTGGCAGCAGCGAGGGAAGGGCGATGGCAGCTGCGCTGGCCGTAGCCTGGGTAATGAAATGGCGGTCTCTGTAGATAGGTGCTTGGATCTTTTGGACAGCCGCGCGTTGCGGCGTCAATCGGCCTTGGCTCCGGAGTCCTTCACTACCTTGGCCCACTTGATGATTTCCTTGGCTTGGTAGGCGCCCAGCTCTTCGGGTGTGGACAGCCAGGGTTCCAGGCCCAAGCCCTTGAGTTTGTCGGCCACGTCGGGCAGCTTGAAAACCCGCACCACCTCGGCGTTAAGCTTCATCACCACGTCACGCGGTGTGCCGGCCGGCGCGAACAGCGCAAACCAAGTCGTGGCCTCGAAGCCGGACACGGTTTCGGCCACGGTGGGCACGTCGGGCGCAGCGCCCGAACGGACGGCCGTGGTTTGCGCCAGCGCGCGAATCTTGCCCTCCTTGGCCATGGGCAGGGCCGACGGCATGTTGTCGAACATCACCTGGATCTGTCCACCCACGAGGTCTGGAATGGCGAACTGCCGGCCCCTGTAGGGCACATGTTCCATCTGCGTGCCAGTCATCGACTTGAAGAGTTCGCCTGACACGTGCACCGAGGTGCCAATGCCGGGCGAGCCGAAGCTCAATTTGTTGGGGTTGGCCTTCATGTAGCTGATGAGCTCGGCCACGTTCTTCACCGGCAGGCTGTTCGTCACCACCAGCAGGTTGGGCGCTGAGGCGATGTGCGCCACGGGCGCAAAGTCGCGCACCATGTCGTAGGGCATCTTGCTGTACAGCGCGCCGTTGATGGAGTGAGTGCCCACGGTGGCCAGCACCAATGTGGAGCCGTCGGGCGCCGACTTGGCCACGTCGGCTGCGCCAATGTTGCCGCCGGCGCCAGGCTTGTTGTCCACCATGACGTTCTGGCCGAGTTGTGCCTTCTCGGCAAACAGGCGCGCCAGGATGTCGGGCGCACCGCCGGGCGGAAAGGTCACCACCAGCCTTATCGGTTTGCTAGGGTAGGCCTGGGCCTGGGCAAGGCCTGCAGCGCTGGCAAGCAGCGCGCCGGCAAGCAAGGGGCCAAGCAGAAAGGTTTTGCGTTTCATGTTATCTCCCTTGGGTCAGCGACTCTGGGGCCGCATGGAGTGGGCAGGATACGGGAAACGGATAGGAAATTCAACCGCATCAAGCTCGAGGACGGCACGGCTTTTGGGCTGAGTGACTGACTGCTGGCGCCGTTTTGGCGTGCGGCTTCGCGCGATGAACCGTCTGGATCGTCAGAAAGCGCAGGCAAAGATTGGCGAACTGCACGATCGCCCAGGGTGGCAGAGGCAAGCGGCTAAACCCGGCCACCATTGGCCCTAGAGTTGAAGCGGGTGGATGGGGCATCGAGGATGTAGAGGGGGTCAAATTTCGGGGCTGACCCCCGCCCCCGGTTACGCCCACAGGCTGCCCACCGACGCCTTCCACAAGATCGTGCCGAGATTGGAGGAAGCGCTGGAATTCCAGCGCAAAGCCACGCCGATGGGCCGCAATGCGACCTTCGCCGATTTGAACGAGGCCGTGGCTTTCCTGACATCACCCGCTTCATCATTCATGACGGTACAGGAGTTGGTGCTGGACGGCGGCATGTACACGAGGGCTTGATTGGCGGTGACGAGGGTTGCTGCGGTCTAGCGTTGGCGCTCAGTTTGAGCGAGGGCTTGGGCGGCGCGTCGCGGAGGCTGCAGCGGGCGCTTTCTCTGTGAATTTGCCAGCGACATATTTGTGTAGAACGCTGGCAATCAGGGTTTGGTAAGGCATGCCCTCAGCAAGTGCCTTCGCCTGAATATCGAGCAGGTCAATGGCAGACAGGCGAATATTGACTCGTTTGTCCTTGATCGCTGTTGCTCGCGCAGCGCTGCGCATGCGTTGCAACTCAGCTTTGTTTGCAATCGGCTTTAACTTGCCAGCCTCATAGGCCTCAAGCACTTCAAGTTCGTATGGATCGAGCTTAGACATCGTTTGAATCCTCCGCGATGAAACGGAATCGCGCGTAGTTTTTCGACTTGGGATGATTGTTTTGAGAAAGAAGAAGTCTTCTTCCTCAATGAACAGAACAAGGAATGCGTAGCCCGCTACTTCAACGACCATGATCTTCTGTCGCGGGTACTTGGGCGGGTTCTGGTGCGGCACGATTCCAAGCAATCCGCCAGATTCAACAGCGACTGTGATCTCCTCGAATGAGACGCCCCGCTCTTGCTTGAGGAGTTCATTCTTGTCGAGTGGCCACCGGAACGGTTTCATGGCTGAAGTTCCTAGCAGGCCGTGTGCCGTTTGTCTTCAAAGCATTGCGCCCGCTACGGAGGGGATTTGCGATGCCCAACAACCCCGATGGCCTTAAGCCCAGGCGAGATTGATCTTCTTTTTCGAAGCTGCGCAGTCTCGAAGATAGAGGTTGATCAGGCTCTGGTATGGAATGCCCGTCTCGTCCGCGAGCGACTTGAAGTAGGTCACGGCGTCCTGGTCGAGGCGAATGGTCACTGGCTTCTTCAGTTGGGCAGCGTACGGGTTCTTGCGTGCTGCAGTGAAGTCATATTCTTTGCGCATAGGTGACTTTCATGGGTATGAATTGCGCTCGTAGCCCTCAGCCTTGCGGGCAGAGATGATGCGGATGACATTGCCTTCCGATCGGTAGCAGTGGCAGACCACGAGCAGTCTCAGGCTACTGCTCAAGCCAAGCAGGACAAATCTGTCTTCCTCGTGGGAGTGGTCCGGGTCATCGATCAGCTTTGCGTTCTCGTCTGCGAAGACCGTCTGAGCATCGTCGAAACTCACGCCGTGCTTTCGCAAGTTGGCAGCCGCTTTCTTGGGATCCCACTCGAATTTGAGCATTCGCCAAGTGTACGTATTCCGTACATACATTACAAGTCCGGCCCGGAGGGTTGCTGACGAAGAAACGCAGATCTTGGTGGGCTCCTATCGGCCAGGAGCCAGCAACTGGCAGTCGATCTACCGGGCAGGCGTCCTTGGTCACATTGAGCGAAGCATTTGCTGCGAAGCTGAGGCTCACGCTCTGTGAGGCGCCTTGCCAGCGCACCGCATCGCAGCCCACTCGGCCGCGTTCAACTGCTGAATCTAGGTGGGTTGCCCCCACCACCCGTCAACGCAGGCGGCGCCCAAGCGGTGCATCCGCCAGCGCCGAGTTGATCGGCAAACCGATGTCTTTCTTGACTTCCTTGAGCACGATGCTTGAACGCATGTGGGTCACGCCGGGCAACTTGAAGAGGGTGTCGTGCAAGAACCGCTCGTAGTGTTTGATGTCGCTCACCATGACCGTCAGCAGGTAGTCCGAGTTCCCGGTCGTGGAGACACAGCGAACGATGTGCGGGTTGGCCGCCACTGCCGCCTCGAAGCGATTGACCAGGCTCTCGGTGTGCTCGGTCAGATTCGCTTCCACGAGCACGGCAAGGTTCAGCCCGATGCTCGCCGGATCAACAACCGCGGTGTAGCCGCGAATGACGCCGGCCTCTTCCATCTCCTTGATGCGCTTCCAGCATGGGGTGGCAGACAAGCCAACTGCCTCCGACAGTTGTTGCACCGTCTTGCGCGCGTCCCGCTGCAGTTCCTGCAGTATCTGCAGGCTGTAGCGATCAAGAACAACCGATTTTTCCTTCATTGTTCCAACTTATAAGAATGAAAATCTTGAAACTAGGGAAGAGTCTACGTCATAGGAGAATCATTTACTCTGTGTGAGGAACAACACTGTTCCTCATGAACAAAGCTTCCGAGCCCAACCCGATCCAGCGGCCTGACTATCAGCTCAGCGACAACCTCTGGGCTAGCCGCGGCGTGGTCTTCCTCACCGGCACTCAGGCACTCGTGCGCCTGCTGTTGATGCAGCAGCAGAGTGATGCAGCCGCTGGCCTGAAAACCCAGGGCTTCGTCAGCGGCTACCGCGGGTCGCCGCTGGGCATGGTGGACCAGGCGATCTGGAAGGCTGGCGAGCGGTTCTCGAAGTCAGGCGTTCACTTCGTACCCTCGATCAATGAAGAGCTTGCGGCAACGCAGGTGCTGGGCACGCAGCGAGTCGAGTCAGACCCGGACCGAACGACCGACGGCGTATTCGCGATGTGGTACGGCAAGGGGCCGGGCGTCGATCGTGCGGGTGATGCGCTGAAACACGGCAACGCCTTTGGCAGCTCGCCGCACGGCGGTGTGCTGGTCGTGGCGGGAGACGATCACGGCTGCGTATCCTCGTCGATGCCGCACCAGAGCGATCAGGCCTTCATCGCCTGGGGCATGCCGGTGCTGCAGCCTGCGGATGTCGCCGAGTGCCTTGAATTCGGGCTGTACGGTTGGGCGCTGTCGCGCTTTTCCGGGGCCTGGGTCGGCATGGCGGCCTTGTCCGAGGTCGTGGAAAGCGGCAACACCGTCGATCTGGACTTGATCAGCCAGCGCACGGGCGCATGGGTCGACGCGAACAAGGTTCGCCAACTCACTGGCTATGCGGAGCCAGACGATGGGCTGCACTATCGCTGGCCTGACCTTCCCTCGCTGCGGATCGAGTCTCGAATGGCCGACAAGCTGGCGGCGGTCGCGGCATTCGCGCGCATCAACGCCATCGACCGCGAAATCATCTGCAGCCCGCGGGCCCACGCCGGCATCGTCACCTGCGGCAAGGCCCACCACGACCTGATGGAGGTGCTGCGCCGTCTGGCGATCACACCCGAGCAACTGGCCGAGGCGGGCGTTCGCCTTTACAAGGTGGGGCTGAGCTACCCGATCGAGACGTCCCGGATGCGGGCATTTGCGAGCCAACTCGGCGAGATCCTGGTGATCGAAGAAAAGGGGGCGGTGGTCGAGACCCAATTGCGCTCGCTGTTCTACAACGCGCCGGCTGACCAGCGCCCTGCCATCGTCGGCAAACAGGGGCGTGACGGCCAGCCGATGCTGTCCAGCTTGGGTGAGCTGAGGCCTTCTCGACTGATCGAGCTTGTCGCTGCGTGGCTGCGCCACCACTGCTCAGGCAGGCCAGCCTTCGACGACATCCTGCAGCATGTGCGCGACTTCATGCCCCCTGACCTGCTGTCAAACAAGGCTGACAGCGTCAAGCGCCTGCCCTATTTTTGCGCCGGCTGTCCGCACAATGCCAGCACCAAGGTGCCCGAAGGCTCCACTGCGCGTGCCGGCATCGGTTGCCACTTCATGGCGAACTGGATGGACCGAGACACCGCCGGCCTGATCCAGATGGGCGGCGAGGGCGTTGACTGGGTCTCGCACTCACGTTTCACGAGCACGAAGCACATCTTCCAGAACCTTGGAGACGGCACCTACTATCACTCGGGCTACCTGGCCATACGCCAGGCGGTGGCCGCCAAGGCCACCATGACCTACAAAGTCCTTTTCAACGATGCGGTGGCGATGACGGGCGGTCAGCCGGTGGACGGCGTCATTTCGGTGGACGCGATCGCAAGGCAGATGGAGAGCGAAGGCGTCAAGCAGGTGGTGGTGGTCAGCGACGACATCACCAGGTACGACTCGCTGAAGCAGCGCTTCCCCGCCGGAACCGCATTTCATGACCGGTCAGAGCTCGATGCCGTGCAGCGGGGCCTGCGCAAGACCAGCGGCGTCACCGTTCTCATCTACGAACAGACCTGTGCCGCGGAGAAGCGCCGCCGCCGCAAGAAGGGCGAGTTGGCAGACCCGCCGAAGCGCCTCTTCATCAACGAGGCGGTGTGCGAAGGCTGTGGCGACTGCACGGTAAAGAGCAATTGTGTCGCCGTGCTGCCGCTCGAGACGGAGCTGGGTCGCAAGCGCAAGATCGACCAGAGCAGTTGCAACAAGGACTACAGCTGCGCCAAGGGCTTCTGCCCCAGCTTTGTGACTGTGCTTGGCGGCCAGCTTCGCAAGCGCGTGGGCTCCTTGGCCGGGGGCTTGCAGGCTTTGCAGGAGCGTGTAGCTTCATTGCCGCTGCCTGCGGCGCATCGCTGGGATGCCCCGTACGACCTGCTGGTGACCGGCGTGGGCGGCACTGGCGTGGTCACCGTTGGCGCGGTTATCGCCATGGCGGCGCATCTTGAGGGCAAATGCGCCAGCGTGCTCGACTTCATGGGCTTCGCACAGAAGGGTGGGTCGGTATTGAGCTTTGTGCGCCTGGCCGATATGCCTGAGCGGCTGCATCAAGTGCGCATCGACACCCAGCAGGCCGATGCCTTGCTCGCCTGTGACATCGTCGTCGGAGCCTCGCCCGAGGCGCTGCAAACGGTACGACATGGGCGTACCCGCATCCTTGCCAACCTGCATCAGATTCCGGTGGCCGAATCACTGCGTAATCCGGATGCCAGCCTGCAGATAGAAGGCCTGTTGGCCAAGCTACGGCATGCGGCGGGTGAAGCGCAGGTGCTGACCTTCGACGCTCAGTCCTTGGCCGAGGAATTTCTCGGCGACACCGTGACCAGCAACATCCTTGCATTGGGCTATGCCTGGCAGCTGGGCCTCGTCCCGATCAGCCTGCAGGCTTTGACGCGGGCCATCGAGCTCAACGGCGTTGCCGTTCCCGGCAATCTGGCTGCCTTGTCACTGGGCCGAATTGCGGCAGGCGACCCGGCCGGGCTGCAGGCCTTGCGAGCTGGCGCATTGCAGCCTGAGCGCGAGGTCGAAACCCTTGCCGCATTGATCCAGCGCGGCAAGCAGTTGTTGACGGCTTGGCAGGACGCCAACTGGGCCGCACGTTTCGAAGCCCAGGTGCGCCGCGTCGCGCAAGCGGAGCGTGAACTGCCTGGCGCGGATCAATCACTGCCGTTGGCTTGTACAGCCGCGCGAAGCCTGCTCAAGCTGATGAGCTACAAAGACGAATACGAAGTGGCACGTCTGTACACCGATGGCCAGTTCATGCGCCAGTTGCAGGCCCAATTCGAAGGGCCGGTTCAATTGGCCTTCCACATGGCTCCGCCCTTGCTGGCCAGAGGACGCGACGGCAGCGCGCCACGCAAAATGGTCTTCGGCGGCTGGATGATGACTGGTCTGCGGGTGCTGGCCCGGTTCAAGTGGCTGCGGGGTACGGCCCTCGATCCCTTCGGGCGCACTGAAGAGCGGCGGATGGAGCGCGAGCTGATCGGTCAGTTCGAGGTCCGGCTCGCCGAGCTGAGCGCCGGGCTCACCGAGCAGAACCGGCCGCTGGCCCTGCAGGTCGCCGCCATTCCGCTGGCCATGCGCGGCTACGGCCATGTGAAGCTGGCGAATGTCGCGCTGGCGCTTGTGCGAGAGGCGGAGCTGCTGAATCGGTTCAGCCCGCAGCGTTACCCGCGCCCGGCTGGCGCAGCCCTTGCCGGGCAGTTTCGCGGTATCGCGATCAAGACTGCGGCAGCCCAGGCCACCCAAGTCTCCGGGCGTGAATGAAAGCTTGTCGCGGCGCGCTTGAATCGGCTATTCGAATCAACCCATATGAGCCAAGCGACTCATCCGCACAATTGCTTCGATTCGCGCTCCGAGCGCCCCGATGTAGTTCAGCAGAGGCGACCCCCGGATCGTCGAAGCGATTCGGCATCGCCGCCCTGTATCCGGCCATTGGCGCAGAACAAAGATTGACCTATGCCGCACCTCAGCGCGAGATCCGCAACCACTTGATCTGCGATCTGCTGACATGCACTTGAGAGGCTGATGTCGAGAAAGTCACTCTGCTCATCGAGCCAGATCGCCATGCTGCTGAATGGGCTGATGAAGGCTGGGGTCACTGATGAAGGCTGGGGTCAGGTCTAAATTCTAAAGGGTTCAGATTTTGGACCTGACCCCAGCGCTGAGCGCTGAGCGCTGTGACCCTGTGACCCTAGCGCTGACCCACGCCTGCGTGACCCCATGCGCCCTAATTGTCACTTGCAGGCGAACGTGTCACGCATCGGCTGTAGCGTCTGAGTCACCGAATCAATGAGATCCTTTCGCATCGAATCCCTGGTCAGTCCCTCTTCAATAGCCAACGCAGCGATGTCAATCGCGACACCTACTGCAGCACCCACCGCCGCCCCTACGACCGCACCAACTGCAGTTCCGAACAATGGCACGACTGACCCCAACCCAGCACCCACACCTGCGCCGGCTAACACACCACCGGCCTTTCCTGCTGCTTTTTTGGCGACCACCTTAAGTAAAACCTTGCTGCTAATCTTCATGCTGGCTTTGGTCATTACTTTGGCCGTCAACTTTGAAGAAAACACCCCGCCGATCAATCCGACGGCCGCACTGGTAGAAAGACGGCCCTTGGCTGCGTCGAGGTGCAGGGACATTTGCTGTGTAGACGTATCACTGACAACCTTGCAACCACGGTCAACGATATTGAGGCGATTTTCACTTAGCAATTTCAGAATCGTGCCACTTGTTTCATGCAACTGCATCGACTGGTTCTCATATGCCGCCTGCAGCTTCTTGAACGCGTCGTCGTGCTGCAGTTTCCCCATCATCAGTTCATTCACCTTTGATTGGAGTAAGAGGTCCACGTCCCCCGACAGAATCATGGCTAATCGGGAATAATCGCCGCCAAGACTGAAATACCAATTGAGGTAGTCATCGACACCCGCAGCGATCTTGGTATCCAAGTGGGTCAGCTGCCGACAGGCGCCAAGGCCAACGGCCGTCATTTTTGGTATCGCCAGCGCGATGACACCCTCCACTGCCTTCACGGTGTTGAGGCGATAAGTGATGCCGTCAATTTTTTCACACGGTACCATCGGTCGAATTGCCAGCGGACTGTCCTCATTCTTAGCTGCTTGGTTTGCATAGGCGAGTAGTTGGAAGTACGCGCCTATCAACACCACCGCCACAGCGGCCCATACTGCCGCATTGGCGGGGCCAATTGAAGGCGGCTTGTCGCTGGAGTGAACGCCATCACCCATCGTGCGCAGTAGTTCATCGCGCGAGAGTGATACCCCGGAAAGTCCAAGCGCCACCGAAGCAAACACTGTCAATGGGGCAAATAAGAAAGCCGCCACTACCTTCCAGTAACTTTCCCCAGTAAAGCTAGAAATAGATGCCTGTGCAGCTTGTCCATATGCTCCGGCATCAAGCACCCATTTCACGACCGATGATTGCGCTCCGGTCCACTGAGCCTGCAATGTATACACATGATCCAGATAGGGAACTTGGGTAGGGCTGGCAGTGGCATACGCGATGCACACGAAGGAGGCCGTCAATATCGCTAGAAACGACAATTGCGTAAACCAAAAAACCCATCGGGTTGCATAGACTTCCTTCGAAAACTGTGTTTCAGACTTTGACTTTGCCCAGAAATTAATAGTATTTAAGACTAGCGGCGACAACACTACCAATAACCATTCAAATCTGCCAAAGTAAGCTGTTTGCAACAGCATTTGTGCCGCAAGTAGCACAGAGCCGCCAGCTTGCAGTAATATGCTCAATGCCCGCCGTTTTCCCCATTTATAAAACAATGTATCGTGCTGGAATTGACCTAGAATTATAAGTCGATGCACTGTACTTTGGTGCCAAAGCGCCAGCATCATCGGAACTGAAAGCGCCAATACAGAAATTCCGAACCAGAGCGAATTGAGATATTTTGTTTGCCAAGAAAAAGCGCCGAGTATTGCCAGATAGCCATAGCTCAACAAAAAAACTCGCCATTGCCATAGTCGGTTGGTTGTTTTTTCTTCTTTGTCGATGTCGGTCATTAATTTTCCTTCATCAATCTCAGGGCTTTATAAAGTGGGGCAACTCCCACCCGGGGTTGTGTTGATCTTTTAGAAATCGGTCCGCCTATTAAATGTTTTCATTCCATTGCACGTAATTGTTTTACCATGCAAAATATTGCCATAGAGATATTTTTGAAAGGCCTAGTCAAAGGTTTTAATGCTAGGTGTGGTTTGTGGTACTGGTTTGAACCGCCGACATTGTCGACTGGCCGCGACAAGTTTTTGGTCTTGATGAAGTTCGTCATGCGAGTATACTGGGCTTAAGTGCCAATCAAGACAAAAAACATGAAAACCCCGATGGGTAGCCAGACGACCCAACCCCAAGTATCCAAATGGTTGTAGGATAGTAGCAAAGAGCCAGAACTAAAAAGTATGATCGCCCCACAGGTCAAAACTTGGTCTTTTATTTTAGAAGTCACTTTTTTCAGGTAATTTGGAAAACGCTCAACGCCATACGGGTTGGTTCGATCAAATTTCCGCTTCCTCGCCTTCATAGCCTGAACACCACCGGCAAGCAGTATGACCTTGTCCCCGAAAAACGTATCCCTTGCTAAGTGGTTCAATCCAAGCAAGGAGAACGGAAATGACGAAGAAAAAGCCCAGCGCGACTAGAGCGCGCTACACACTGGAATTCAAGAAAGAGGCGGTCCGGCTGGTTGAAGGCGGCCAGACCATTGCCGGAGCAGCCAGGACCTTGGGCGTGGTCGATCAGACCTTGTTCAATTGGGTCAAAGCGAGCCGCGACGGCAAGCTCACGGGGCCGGACATCAAGCCGGTGAGTGCCGAACAAATGGAAATCAGCCGGCTGCGCGCCGAGTTGGCCCGCGTCAAAATGGAGCGCGATATCTTGGGAAAAGCGACGGCGTACTTCGCAAAGGGAGTGATGTGAAGTACGCCTTCATCCAACGCCACAGGCAGGTTTGGCCGATTTCTGTGCAGTGCCGCGTGCTCGGAGTCAGCGTGGCTGGCTACCACGAGCATTTCGCTCGCCGCGCCAGTGACCGTCCGCGCCGGCACCTGAGCAACGAGGCGCTGCTGGCTCATATCAAGGCCATCTATGCCGAAATGAAGGGTGCCTATGGATGGCCGAGAATCTGGAAAGAATTGCTGGCGCGCGGTATTCGCGTTGGCAAGGACCGGGTGCAGAAGTTGATGCATTTGCATGGCATCCGGGCCAAGGGCAAGAAGCGGTTCAAGGTCACGACCGACAGCAATCACAAGTTGGCGATCTCGCCGAACTTGCTCAA
>CAMDHE010000108.1 GCA_945898095.1 Roseateles toxinivorans
GATGCAGAGCATCCCAAGCGCCCGCAACCTCGGAAAAACCATTCACCGCGAGAATAGGGGATGAATGATGACAACGCACCGCAGATCCGCTGGACCGATAACGACAAACAGCCGCAACAGGCGCGCTGGCGTTCACTGGCTGACTACCCGCCGCCGAAGCGGATCGCAGTAGTCGACGACACGCTCGACGCGGACAGCGCTTACCGTCTGGCCTGCGAGGGTGTGGGGCTGCTGTGGTGCGGTGATTTCCAGAACGCCCGCTTGCTGATGCAGGCGATGATCCGACGCATCGACTCGAAAGCCCAGCGCTCGGCTCGGCCGGCCCAGCAAGGTGCTTCGATGCGCGATGCCTTTGTCGCGCAGCGCAAGGCCCAGGGTTTACGCACAAGGGTGCTGAACATGTTGCTGCTGCCCTTCGAATCCGACCATGGCGTGCTCCTGCGCCGTGCGCCCGATGTCCGGGAAGCCGGCCTGCAGGCGCGCGGCCCGGTGGGCGAGCATTACGTTGCCAGCCTGCGCGAGCTGCAGGGCCTGATCGGCGCCCACGAATGGCGCAAAAAGGGCGTCGAAGTTGCTGCCCTGAAAGCCACGATCCACCCGCATTACGCGGTGTTCTCACCGGTGCGCGGCGAATATGTCGACCTGGTCGCGCAAGCGCCCTTTCCGGCCTGCCTGAAAAGCAGCGGCAAGGCCGGTATCGCCTTCGACATCGGCACCGGCAGCGGCGTGCTGGCCGCGATGCTGGCGCGCCGCGGTGTCAGCAAGGTCATCGCGACCGACCAGGACCCGCGAGCGATCGCCTGCGCCAAGGAGAACCTGGAGTTGTTGCAGCTGACCGGCCGCGTACAACTGGTGACCGCCGATCTGTACCCGGAAGGCCTGGCACAGCTGATCGTCTGCAACCCGCCCTGGCTGCCCTGGCGGCCGACTTCGCCGCTCGAACATGCGGTCTACGACCCCGACAGCGCCATGCTGCGCGGCTTCCTCGCCGGCCTCGCCGCCCATCTGGCACCTGGTGGCGAAGGCTGGTTGATCCTGTCCGATCTGGCCGAGTTGCTGGGCCTGCGCACAAGGGAAGAATTACTGGGCTGGATCAGCGGCGCAGGCTTGCGCGTGCTGGGTCGGCTCGATGCCAAGCCGCAGCATGCCCGCGCCGCCGATCAAAGCGACACGCTGTTCAAGGCCCGCTCGGCCGAACTGACATCGCTCTGGCGGCTGGCCACCATCTGACGCAGCCTCGCGTCGATGATGACCGAACCGTCCATTGAGCCAGGGCGCTGGCAATTCTGGATCGACCGCGGCGGCACTTTCACCGACCTGATCGGGCGCGCGCCGGATGGCTCGCTGCAGACGCTGAAGCTGCTGTCAGAGAACCCGGAGCAATATCAGGATGCCGCCGTCGAAGGCATCCGCCGCCTGCTTGGCCTGCGCCCGGGCGAGGCCATCACGCCTGAGCGAGTCGACTGCGTAAAGATGGGCACGACGGTCGCCACCAATGCGCTGCTCGAGCGCAAGGGTGACCCGACCTTGCTGGTGACAACGCAGGGCTTCCGCGATGCGCTGCGGATCGCCACCCAAGCCAGGCCCAGGCTGTTCGAGCGCCATATCGTCCTGCCCGAACTGCTCTACAGCCAGGTGATCGAGGCGACCGAGCGCATCGGCGCGCAGGGCGAAATCGTCACACGCCAGGCGACGGCTATGGCGAGCCGACACAGCCGAAGCGGCCAGGTTTGATAAAGATCAGCCGCCCCGTCTGATTCAGCTGCAGCGGTCTCTTTGCGTTGACCGATCACAAGCGCATCCAGTCACAGCGTCTAAGAATATTCCGGGAGGCCGTCAAGCGGCCTCAGTTCAAACCAACCGGAGAATCAAGATGCGTATCTCTTCAATCACCTTGGCCTTGGTCACCCTGCTGGCGGCTTGCGGCGGCGGCGGCAGCAGCAGCGTGAACAATCCGCAGGCAGCAGGGGCCTTGCTGATCACGGCCAGCAACTATCAGGCGGTGGCCCAGGAGTCGATGTCGTCGGCCTATTACCTGTTGCAGTCGACCTCGCTGGTCACCGGCGCCCAGGTCGCCAGCGACCGCGTGCTGCTGTCCTTTGGCCTGGCGCAGTTGCCGAAGTTCAATCAATGGTTTGCAGCTGCGCCGCGCTTGGTCACCGGTGCGACCACGACCCAAACCATCCTCTGCAGCGGTGGCGGCAGCATGAGCGTCAGCGCCACCGACGTGAACGGCAATCAGCAGGTCGATGCCGGCGATTCGGTCAGCATGAACCTGGCCAATTGCTTTGAGGGTGGTCTGTCGATGAACGGCTCAATGGCCGCATCGTTCACGGCAATAACCGGCAATCTCGACAGCAATGTCTATTCAGCCGCCATGACCATGAGCTTCACCAACCTGTCAGCCGGCACCAGCGCCGGCAGCGCTACAGGCAATGGCAGCATCAGCATCGCCCTCAGCTCGACAGCAGTCAACAACAGCACGGTAACCTTGACTGTGGCGAGCTTTGCGACTTCGGGCAACTATGGCGGTGTCAGCAGCACGCGTTCGCTGCAAGACCTCACGATCAGCGATACCCGCACGCCTTCGGGACTTGGTTTCCTCAGTTCAACTTCGATCGCCGGCACCTTGACCAGTTCAGCACTCGAGTCCAGGCCATTCACCTTGAGCACGGTTGCACCGCTGCTGCGCGCCAGCAGCGAAAACTACCCGTCGAGCGGGCAACTGAAGGCGGTGGGCATGAATGGCAGCCAGGTCAGGTTCACGGCGCAGAGTCAGACGAACGTGATGATTGAGGTTGATGCAGACGGCAACGGCGTCTATGAAGCCTCGGTCACCAAGCAATGGCTCGACCTGCTCTGATGCGCCTGGTCATTGCAGTCTGCATGGCCCTGTTGCATTGCGCGGCGCTGGCAGACTGCAGCTTGCCGGTCCCGGCGCTCGATGCTGGCGTCTGGCGCAGCCGCTGGGAAGAATTCAACGCGCAGGGACGCAAGTTGCTGCGCGAAGAAGGCGCCTTGCAAACGCAGGGCCTGAGCCTGGACAGCGACTGCGGCGCCATGCATTGGACCGGCCGCATCAGTCAGGTGAAGGGCTGGCGTAACTATGACGGCGTCAGCAGCACCGATATGCCATTGCAAACGAACAGCAAGATCGAGCAACAGCAGGCCAGGCTGGTGGTCCTGCGCGAGGTTGCCGAAGCATGGTCGCTCGGTGCCAGCCTGGGCTACCGCAGGATCCAGCGCGACATCGCCGGAGTCGGTCGGGTTGAAGGCTACCCGGAACGATTCGATGACTGGCAGGCTGCCGCAGGCTTGCGCTATGCCCTGGCGGATTGGCAAGGATTGAAGGTCGTGGCCGAGGCCTGGCTTGGCGCCGGTCCGAAGGGCTCGATGCTGCTGCGCCTGCCTCATGCCGATCCGGCGACCTTGCGCCTGGGGCCAAGCCGGATGGCGCAACTCGGTCTGCAAGTCAGCGGCAAGCTGGCTGGCGGGCTGGCCGATCGTTGGGGTTGGCAGCTGCGGCTGGAGCAAGTCGCCGAGCGTTTCGCGGCCGGGGCTGGTCAAGCGATATTTCGCAACGGCATCCTGATCGGCGGCGCAGCCCAACCGGAAATTCACCAGTCAGCGCTGAGCTTGCTGGGAGTCATGCGCTACAGCTTCTGAAGCCAGACAGCTATTGAGCGGTCTTGCCGTCTGCTCTTTGCAGCAACTCGCAGCGGCCGGCCTGGCAACTGGCGCCGGGGTCGGTGACGAATGAACAATCGGACACCATGCCGCTGCGGCGCAACTCGGCCTCGCGCAGGCTGCGATGCTGAGCCACCAGTGACTTCAGTTTTTGCCCATCGCTTTGCTGGGTCGACCAAGCCAGATAACTTTCCGGGCCGCCGCAGGCCTTGGCGCCGATCGCAATGGTCCGGCATTGCTGCGGGCCGTCGCAGACCGCAGCGCCGACTTCGGCTTGAATCTGCGGCCAGAGACTGGCTGAAGACATCGGCTCAGTGGCGCAGGCGCAGGCCATGAAGATGGCGGACCAGCAGATCGGTACAGATTTCATGCGTTGATCGTGAGGCAGAACTGCGCGCCTGGCAAGCAAAAGGCTCAAGCTGCCCGCAGGCAATCGACGATTTTCAGCCTCGCCGCCCGCCAGGCCGGGATGAAACCCCTACAACACCCAGCAACAGCGCAGAGGCCAGCGTCTGCCAGGCGATCGTCAGCGTCAGCTTGAACTGGCAGACCCGTTCGGCAAAGGTCTGGCAATTGGTCGACCAGATATTCACCGTCTGCATCAATCAAGCCGCGCCAGCCCGATCAAGCCGCCGACCAAGGAGAGCAACATCGCCTCGCTCAGGAAGGCGAAAAATCTTCAATGAAAACCATGAGTTGGCAGCCCCTCCGCGATGCAGGGTAAATATTCACTGAACCCATCTCGCTATTTGCATAGCATTGTGAAGAGCGATGCCATGCTGCTGAGCAGTATCATTCCCTCGCAGTCCATCAAGGTTGAATAAGTTCGTTCATTGATCTTTGCCTTGTTGATAGTAGTTTCACGCAATTCTTTGGAAGGCGAAGTACCATGAAGCGTTTCCTGTTTAACCTGACCTTGGGCTTGGCCGCCCTTGCCGGGCCTAGCGCCGCACAGCAAACCTCCGTACGCGATGAGTTTTTCTGGCTCAGCCAGATGAACAAGGCCACCGCGGTGATCAACACCGACGAAGGACTGCTCGACAAGTCACTGGCGGCCATCGTCACCGCCGGGATCACCAAGGTCATCAACGACGGCAACCAACCTGGTGCCAAGCGCCCCGCCACCGTCATCACCTTCGAACCGCTGCTGATCCAGGCAGCAGGGCCCGAGATCACCCTGCTCCACGCCGGTCGTTCCAGCCAGGACATGCACGCCACATTTCGCGCAGCCATTTTGCGCGATGACTTGCTCAACCTGGCAGACCAATTGAACAAGACTGCTGGTTCACTGGTCAAACTTGCCGGCAAACACGCCAGCACCATCGTCCCGACCTACACCAACGGCGTAGCGGCACAGCCCAATAGTCTGGGCCACACCCTGTTGGGCCACGCTGCCGGTCTGGAGCGCGATGCGCAGCGCATCCGCGAAGCCTATGTCCGCGTGGACCGCTCGGCCATGGGTACGACAGTCTTAAACGGTACCAGTTGGCCCTTGAACCGCACCCGCATGTCCGACTACCTGGGCTTTGCCGCGCTGGTGGAAAACGCCTACGACGCCGGGCAGATTACATCGACTGAAGAGCCGGTCGAAGCCGGCGCGATCGTTACCAGCATCGCCTTGCACACCGGACACTTCATCGAGGACGTAATGACGCAGTACGCCCAAGCCCGCCCCTGGATGCTGCTGGAAGAAGGCGGTTCCAACACTTATGTGTCGAGCGCCATGCCGCAAAAGCGCAACCCGGGTCTGCTGAATTCAACACGCCGTGATGCTTCCTCCGCGATTGCGCTGGCGATGGGTGCCGTCATGCAGGCGCACAACATCACACCCGGCATGTCCGATAACAAGGAAGTCAAATCCACCAGCGCCATCGTCAACGCCGCCATCGGAGTACTCAAGAACTGGGACCGGATACTGAACGCGCTGGTGGTCAACCCGGAACGCGCGATGGAAGAGCTAAATAGCGACTGGACAGCATCGCAAGAGTTGGCCGACGTGCTGATGCACAAATACAAGCTGCCTTTCCGCATTGGGCACCACTTTGCCTCCGAGGTCGTCAGCTACGCCAGGGCCAAGAACATCAAGCCGCTGGACTTCCCCTATGCCCAGGCCCGACGCATCTACGCCGAGTCCGTCAAGGGCCTGAGCGTTGCGGCTGAGTTGCCCATGAGCGAGGCAGAGTTCCGCTCGACGCTCGACCCGGTAGCCATCGTAAAAAACCGTGCGACCCTGGGCGGTCCGCAACCAGCCGAGATGGAACGCATGCTGAAAGCAGCCCGCCAGTCCCTGGCACAGCAGGGCGAATGGATTGCTGCCCGGCGTGCCAAAATCACGGCCGCACTGGGCCGCCTCGACGCCGACTTCAACAAGTTGGCTCCTGCCGGACGCTGATGAGGGAATTGCACTGAGCGGGTGGGCCTTGAGCAAGCGCTCCAGCCCGGTGCGAACGCAGGCGTCGGACTTGGTCTTGCGCAGCAGGGGGTCGCTGGCATCTGTTTCCAGACCTTGCGCCAGTTGCCAGCCAGGTGCACCGTGCTGCAAGGCGGGTATGGCACGGCTTTTGGGCTTCCAAACGCCTTTGTCCGGTGCATTTTGAGCGCTCGCTGTGATTCAGTGCCGAGCCAGCCGCATCAACACGCCGCCGTCAAGGGCCTGCGGCGGGAATATGCGGCCGGGCTGCACCAAACCGTCAGCCACGGCGCCCGGGGCCACGGCAGCTTGCACGGTGCGCGAGCGGTCGGCGGCAGAAATACCGGTGGTCACGCCCTCGGCGGCTTCAAGGGACAGGGTAAACGCCGCGCCTTTTTGTCGCCATGGGGCACCGTCATGGGCGGCAGCTTGAGGAGCTCGCGGCTCAGGGTCAGGCAAATCAGGCCACGGGCTGGGTAGAAAGGGTAGGGACGGTCATCGAGCAACTTTCGCAAATTCTGGCGGGCGATTCCGGGGCGAATTTCTGCCGCCAGGACGGGCTCGGCGTGCAGGCGGCGTTGCTCGGCGGCTTGGGCGCGCTCTGACACGCTTTGGGCGGTTTCCTCATCGAGCGTTTGGACCGCTCGCGCAAGAGCCGCGCGTGCCGCTGATGCCCTTGACCACCACCCTGCGCTTGACGCTGGCCTGTCACAGCACCACGGTGCCGCCCGCGCGCAATGCGCGCGAGGGTTTCACGTCTTGCTGGACGATTTGCACCCGGCCTTTGCCCACTTCTTCGGTGGCTAGCGACCTGGTTTTATAAAAGCGCGCGACCCAGAGCCATTTGTCGGTGCGGATGCTGTCCATCAGGCTTCCTTTTGGGGACTGTCAATCGCTGGCTTGCTGTGCAGGGGCAGTTGCACCACGGCGTCCAAGCCGGTGCGCTGCTGGCCATCGTAGCGGTTGACCAGCGCAATGCTGCCGCCCAGCGCCTGCACCATTTCACGGGCGATTACCAGGCCCAGTCCGGCCCCGGTCTGGGGCCGGCCGGTGGCAAAGGGCTGAAACAGGCGCAGGCGCTGCGCCTCGTCCATGCCGGGACCCGTATCACTTATGCACAGGCGGGCGTGGGCGCCTTGGTTGGTGAGCGACACGCTCAAATTCGCGCCGTCGGGCGAATGGGCAATGGCGTTGTCCAGCAGGTTGCGGGTGAGTTCGCCCAGCATCCAGGCGTGTGCCAGCACGGGGCAGGGTTCGCTGCTGATTTCAAAATCAAGCGACTTGTGCGCAATCAGGGGCGACAAATCGAGCGCCACGCTGCGCGCGCTTTGCGCCCAGTCGAGCACGGCAAAGTCTTTTTGCTGGCGCACCTGTTCCACCTTGGCCAGCGAAAGCATCTGGTTGGCCAGGGTGGTCGCGAGGTCCACCGTGGTCTCAATCTCGCGCAGGGCTAGCAGAGGTGCCAAGTCGCCACGCAGTGCGGATTGCACCTGGGTCTTGAGCACGGCCAGCGGCGTGCGCAACTGGTGGGCGGCGTCGCGCACAAAGCGCTTTTGGTGGTCCAGCAGTTGGTGCAGGCGCTGCATCACCTGGCTGGTGGCCTGGGTTAGGGGCAGCAGCTCTTGTGGCAAATCGTGGTCGTCCAGGGGCGACAACTCGTCTTCATCGCGCTGCGCCAGCGCTTGGCTCAGGCGGCGCACCGGGCGAATCACGCGCTGCACCACCACCAGCACCACCAAGGTGATCACACCAATCAGCACCGCCTGGCGCTGCAGGGTGTCCAGCAAAATTTGCTCGGCCAGGGTGTGGCGCAGCTCCAGCGTTTCGGCTACCTGCACCATGGCCATAGCGCGCTCGCGGCCACTGGCCACGGGCTGCAGCAGCACAGCCACGCGCACCGGGTCGCCCTGCAAGGTGTCGTCATAAAAATCGACCAGCGCGGCATAAGGCCCGTGCTGGGGCAAGGTGCCGTGCCAAGCGCGCAGCGCGCGGTCGCCGTCCACCCACTGGCCCTGGGCGTCCGACACGCGGTAGCTCATGCGGCTGCGGTTGTCGGCTTCAAATGCCTCCAGCGCGACATAGGGAATTTGCCCGCGCAGCTGCGCCTGCGGCCCTTCGCCCTCAATCACCAGCAGCTCACCAATGGCCTTGGCCGAGGCCAGCAGGGTGCGGTCGTAGGCGGTGTTGACCGCCTGCAGGCTTTTGCGGTACAGACTTACGGTGTCCACCGCCACAAACAGCAGCACGGGCAGCAAAATGCCGATCAGCAAAGTGCGCCGCAGGCTTTGCGGCGTGCGCTGCTTGCTTGGGACCGCGCGTTGCGGGCCAGGCGCTGGTGTGGCTTGCGGGCGGCCCATGGCTTTAATCGGCCTTGAGCAAATAGCCCAGGCCGCGCAGGGTCATGAGCGTCACCCCGGTGCCGGCCAGCTTTTTGCGCAGGCGGTAGGCCACTACTTCAATGGCTTCAAACTGCACGTCGGCCACGCCGGGAAACACCAATTCAAACAGCCGCTCCTTGGCCATGGCATGGCCAGGGCGCGCCAGCAGGGCGGCCATCAGGGCAAGTTCGCGCGGGCTTAAGTCCATCACCGTGCCCCGACAGTAGAGCGCGCCGCTATCGCGCTCCAGGCGCAGCGCGCCCAGGTTGAGGGCGCTTTGCTGCGCCAGCGGCGCGGCGTGGGTGTGGCGCCGGTGCAGGGCGCGGGCGCGGGCTTCGAGCTCGTCCAGGTCAAAAGGTTTGGGCAGGTAGTCGTCGGCCCCGGCATTGAGGCCGAGCACCTTGTCACCCACGGTGCCGCGCGCCGTGAGAATGAGCACGGGTGTGCGCAAACCGGCCTGACGGGCTTGCTGCAGCACCTGCAGACCATCCAGGCCGGGCAGGCTCAGGTCGAGCAGCACCACGTCGGGTTGCGCTTGCTGCCAAGCGGCCAGGGCCAGCGCGCCGTCGGCGCACAGCAGCACCCGAATGGCTTTGCGCTCCAGGCTGCGTTGCAGCGTGGTGGCCAGCGTTGGGTCGTCTTCAATCAGGAGCAGGCGCATGAGGTGCGTGGGCTATGGGCTCGGGTTACCCCTAGGGTTTCGTACAGCCAATTGACAGGCCGGAGAGTCATCATAGGGCTCACCCCACCCCCTGAGGAGCATCCCATGCGTCGTGACCATTTTCTGAAGTCCCTGGCCGCTCTGGCCGCTGCGGGCGCCTTTCCCCTGAGCGCCCACGCAGGCGCCAACCTGAAGATGATGATTCCGGCCAACCCCGGCGGCGGCTGGGACGGCACCGGGCGCGAACTGGGCAAAGCCTTGCTCGACGCCAAGGTGGCCGACACGGTGCAGTACGAAAACAAGGGTGGCGCGGCCGGCGTCATCGGGCTGGCGCAGTTTATCAACGCCGCCAAGGGCGACGCCAACGCTTTGATCATGACCGGTGCCGTGATGGTGGGCGGCATCATCACCGGCAAGCCCCAGGTGGGCATGGACAAAATTACCCCGATTGCGCGCCTGACCAGCGAATACAACGTGTTTGTGGTGCCCGCTGATTCGCCCCTGAAGACCATGCAAGACGTGGTCGAGCAAATGAAAAAAGACCCCGCCAGCGTGAAGTGGGGCGGCGGTTCACGGGGGTCGACAGAGCATATTTGCGCCTCCATGTTGGCCACCAAGGTGGGCGTGGACCCGAAAAAGGTGAACTACGTGGCCTTTCGTGGCGGCGGCGAGGCCACGGCGGCAGTGCTGGGCGGCAATGTGACGGTGGGCGGTAGCGGCTACAGCGAGTTTGCCGAATACATCAAGGCCGGCAAGATGCGCCCGATTGGCGTGACATCTGCCAAGCGCCTGCCTGGCATTGACGTGCCCACGCTCAAGGAATCGGGCTATGACGTGGTGCTGGGCAACTGGCGCGCGGTCTATGGCGCTGCTGGTATCACGCCCGGTCAGCGCGCAGCGCTGACCGAGATGGTGGTCAAAGCCACCAAGTCCAAGTCTTGGCAGGACGCACTGGCTCGCAACGCATGGACGCCCGCATTGCTGACCGGCAAGGCCTTTGACGACTTTGTGGACGACGAGTTTTCCAGCCTGCGCGGCATCATGCACCTCTCTGGCATGGTCTGATGGCGGTGACGGACAAGGCGCGGCAAAGCGCTGTGGCGCTGGCGGTGCTGGCGCTCGCCGGGGTGCTGGCGCTGGGCGCGACGGATATTTCGTCCGAGGCGGGCTATGCCGGCATCGGGCCAAATTTCTTGCCCTGGCTGGTAGCAGCGGGCTTGGCGGTGGCGGCGGCGTTTTTGTGGTTTGAGGCGCACAGCGGCGGCTTTCGCGATATGCCAGACCCGCTGGCCGGCGAGGCGCCACCAACCGGCGCACCCTGCTGGCGTGGCTTTGCCTGGATGTCGGTCGCCTTGTTGCTCAACGCCGCGCTGATCACCAGCATCGGCTTTGTTTTTAGCTGCACCCTGTGTTTTGCCTGCGCTGCGCATGGGCTGCGCCAAGCGCAGTCGGGGGCGGCGCAAAGCCTGCGCAGCTGGCTGATCGACCTGGGCATTGGTCTGCTGATCGCCGCGCCGGTGTTCTGGATGTTTACCAAGTTTCTGGCCATCAGCCTACCCGGACTCACGCAAAGCGGGTGGTTGTAATGGACATCTTGAGCCAGTTAATGCAGGGCTTTGCCACTGCAGGCACGCCCATCAACTTGCTCTGGGCCTTTGTGGGTTGTGCGCTGGGCACGGCCGTGGGCGTGCTGCCCGGCATTGGCCCGGCCACGGCCGTGGCCATGCTGCTGCCCATTACCTCGCAGGTGGACGCCACCGCGTCCATGATCTTTTTTGCCGGCATTTACTACGGCGCCATGTATGGCGGCTCGACCACGTCGATTCTGCTCAACACCCCTGGCGAGACGGCCAGCATGGTCACAGCCATGGAGGGCAACAAAATGGCCAAGAGCGGGCGCGCGGGTGCGGCCCTGGCCACGGCGGCCATTGGCTCTTTTGTGGCGGGCACGATTGCCACCCTGATGGTCACGCTGTTTGCCCCGGTGGTGGCGCAATACGCAGTGCGCCTGGGCCCGCCCGAATACTTTTGCCTGATGCTGCTGGCGCTCACCACTGTGAGCGCTGTGCTGGGGCAAAGCACGGTGCGCGGCCTGGCTGCGCTGTTTGTGGGCCTGGCCATTGGCCTGATTGGCATGGATCAGATTACCGGCCAGGCGCGCTACACCGGCGGCGTGCCCGAGCTGCTCGACGGCGTGGAAATCGTGCTGGTGGCCGTGGGCCTGTTTGCCGTGGCCGAGGCCTTGCACGCGGTCTTGTTTGAGGGCGCCCGCAGCGATTCACAAAACAAGCTCAGCCGCGTGCGCATGACCGGCTCCGACTGGCGCCGCTCAATGCCAGCCTGGCTGCGCGGCACCGCCATTGGCGCGCCCTTTGGCTGCATTCCGGCCGGGGGCACCGAGATTCCTACCTTTTTGAGTTATGCCGTTGAGAAAAAGTTTGCGCGGGGCGAGAGCTTGGCCGAATTTGGCAAGCAGGGCGCCATCGAAGGCGTAGCCGGGCCCGAGGCGGCCAACAACGCCACCGTCACCACGGCGCTCATTCCCTTGCTCACGCTGGGCATTCCGGTGAGCAACACCACAGCTATTTTGCTGGGTGCGTTTCAGAACTACGGCATCCAGCCAGGGCCGCAGTTGTTTACCACCTCCGCCTCTTTGGTGTGGGCGCTGATTGCCTCGCTCTACATTGGCAACGTGATGCTGCTGGTGCTCAATTTGCCGCTGGTGGGTCTGTGGGTCAAGCTGCTCAAGGTGCCCAAGGCGCAGCTCTATGCAGGCATTTTGATTTTTGCCACCGTAGGCGCCTACGGCATGCGCCAAAGCGCGTTTGACCTGGTGCTGCTTTACGCCATCGGCGTGCTCGGCCTGGTGATGCGCCGCTTTGATTTTCCGACGGCACCCGTGGTGGTGGGCATGATTTTGGGCCCGCTGGCCGAGGCACAGTTGCGCAACGCGCTGTCCATTGGCGAGGGAAAGTGGACCGTGTTTCTGGAGCGCCCCATGTCGCTGGGTTTGCTGGGCGTGGTGCTGGCCGTGCTGGTGCTGCCCCGGGTGTTTAAAAAGCGCGGATAAGCCACCGAAAAAGCGCGGGCCAAGGTGCATGTACTCGCCCCACCTGCCAATTTCTCAAACACCCCGTCAAGCACGCACGCATGGAATTGCGCATGCTCGTTCAGTTTGGAGCCGAAACGGTGGATGAAAGCCACCGCGCCAATGTGCAGGACCGCCTTGTTCAGCTGAGCCGCACCTTGGCTGTGAGTCTGCAGGCTTTACGCGATCACTCTCAGAAAAATCCGCAGCACCATATTCAGCACTGCCCCGCAGCGTTGCATGAAGTAGCGCAAACGCTTAAGCACCGTCAGCACCCACTGGCCCACCGGCAGGCGCCGAAAAACATGGCCCGCCAGTTGCACCGCCGTCTCCACCATGCGCAGTGTGATGCAAGAGTGGCAAACACCAGGGCCCTTGCATTAGTCGGCCACAAAGTAGTCGTGTCCGCAGTCATCACATCAAGCCCGGGCAAAGATGCCGCGCGCGAAGTATTTGCAAAATGCCTGCCGGACATAGCCCTTGCTGTCGATGTTTGGGCGCGCCCAGATTCCGATGTTCGCGACCAGCGAATCCTCGGCGTTCGTGATCGATGTGCTGCGGGCCTGTCTGCCCAAACACTTGGATGACCGCGCGCCCATGCACGGCGTATTCATGGACATCCTTGGCCTGGAGCTGATCTCCCGCGGGAACGACCTGGTGCTGGTCGAGGCGGCGGTGCGCAACACCATTCTGCAACTGCGTGGCAAAGACACCTGCGAGGAGTTCTCGGAGCGTCAGCGCAAGACCATGGCTTCTGGCGTCCAGCAAGGCAGATGGCGCCGGGGCCGGTGACAGATGAGCAATCGGACGACATGCCGCTGCGGCGCAGCTCGGCTTCGCGCAAGCTGCGATGCTGCACCGCCAGTGACTGCAGCCATTGCCCATCGCTTGGCTGGCTCGACCAGGCCAGATTGCTTGCCCGGCGCAGGCCATGAACAAACGAACAAACAGTCTGAGGATCCGATCCACAGGCGCAAAATTGGCGGAATGACCCTCCGGTTGGAGGTACATCTGCAAAGGTCGGCGCGCTGGTGGTTGCAGCGATTCACCTCAGTCGTCTATTTTTGGCAGGCTGTGCGCAATTCCCTTGTGGCAGTCGATGCAGGTCTCGCCCTTCTTGCGCCCTTCCTCCATCTTCTCGCGTGCCCGTGCCGTCTGTTTGTGTGGGTCCATCGCCTCCCAGCTATGGCAATTACGGCACTCGTGAGAGTCATTGGCTTTCATGCCCGCCCAGACATGCTCGGCCATTTCAGCGCGCTTTTCCTCGAACTTTTCCGCTGTGTCGATGGTCCCGCGAAAGTGGTGGAACAACTCGTTCGTGGCCTGCACCTTGCGCAGCAGCTTCGGCCCCCATTCCTTGGGAACATGGCAGTCTGGACAGCTGGCGCGCACGCCTGAAGCGTTGGTGTAGTGGGGGCTCTTCTGGTATTCCACGTACACGGTGCTTTGCATCTCGTGGCACGAGATACAAAACTCCATCTTGTTGGAGGCCTCCATGGCCGTGTTGAAGCCGCCCCAAGCCAGCACTCCCAACAGGCCGCCCGCCAGCAACAGTCCGACCGTGCCCCAGCGAATGGCCTTCAAGCCCCTCATTTAGGCAACTTGGTCAGATATGCAGCGATGTCAGCCGAGTACTGATGGTTCAGGGCGCGCATCGCAGGCATCGCTTCGCCCGGATGGCCGTTCAGCACCTTGTGCATCATTTCGGCGCCGTTGTCGGCCACCGAGCCGAGGGCCGGGCCGTCCTTGATTTTCTTGCCGTCCACCCCATGACAGCCGGCGCACAGGGTATTGAAATAAGCCTCGCCCTTGGCACCATCGCCCTTGGATTTGTTCGATGCATCCAGGTATTTGGCCAGATCGCTCTGACCCTTGGAGACGAACAAGGCCAGGTCACTGGCGTCTCTTGCACTCAACTGGGCCTCGGTATAGCCGTGGGCCTTGTCGCGCAACATTGCGGCGATGGCCGCCGGATCCTTGCCCGCCGCGCCATTGATGCCCTTGATCCCTGTGGCATGACCGCCCTTGGCATAGGCACCGTCCTTGCCCTTGTAGTCCCAGCCATGGCATTCCTTGCAGCGCCATGAGTTTTCCTTGCCGTACTTGCCGTCCTTGATGTAGGACGGATGATCAGTGGTTGGTTTGGCCGTCTTGTTTTCACCAAAATACTTGTCATACAAACGGCCACCCCGCGCGATGGCCGAATCAGTCTCCGCAGCAAAGGCAGCCGAAGATCCCATCCCCACGGAAAGTACCGTGGCAGACAGTGCAAGAAGGAAGCGGTGAAAATGGCGCATATTGACTCCTCAGGTTTAATCTGAAGTTCCAACGGATTTTCCTGGTCCGGTTGGCGCCAAGTCTTTGTCTTCATTCGTGAATTCCCCTTTTTTGGGGATTTTTTTGGTGTTGTTTTGTAGTCACTAAAATACTTGACAATTTATAAATTTTGTGAATAATTCTCCATAT
>CAMDHE010000109.1 GCA_945898095.1 Roseateles toxinivorans
AGCGCCCTCGATGAACGACTCAAAATACATCCGCTGGTTCGGCGGAATCTCTATGGCAGACCTGCCGCTGGTCGGGGGCAAGAACGCCTCGCTGGGCGAGATGTTCCAGCAACTGCAGCCGCTGGGGGTGCGCATTCCCGACGGCTTCGCGATCACTGCCAGTGCCTACCGCGAGGCGCTCGACGCGGCCGAGGCCTGGGGACCCTTGCATCAACTGCTCGACCGGCTCGACAAGCGCGACATCGAATCGCTTGCCCATGCCGGCGTGCAGGCGCGCGAGATCGTCTATGCCGCAGCGATGCCGCCTGCGGTGGAAGCCGGCATCCGCCAGGGCTGGCGCGACTTGCTGGCCCAGGTCGGCCCGGGCTTGAGCGTGGCCGTGCGCAGTTCGGCCACCGCCGAAGACCTGCCCGGCGCCAGCTTCGCCGGCCAGCATGACACCTATCTGAATATTCGCGGCGAGCAGATGTTGATCGACGCCGTCAAGCGCTGCCAGGCTTCCCTGTTCACCGACCGCGCGATCTCCTACCGCATCGACCAGGGCTTCGACCATTTCAAGGTTTATTTGTCGGTGGCGGTGATGCAGATGGTGCGCAGCGACCAGGCCGCCAGCGGCGTGTTGTTCACACTCGACACCGAGTCAGGTCACCCCGATGTGGCCTTCATCACCGCCGCCTGGGGACTGGGCGAAAACGTCGTGCAGGGCAGCGTCGACCCGGATGAGTTCTATGTGCACAAGCCCACTTTCAAAGCCGGCTACCGCTGCGTCTTGCGCCGGCGGCTGGGCCGCAAGCAGATCCGCATGGTCTACAGCGGCGGCCGTACGCGCGAGGCGGTCATCAACCAGCCGACCCCGGCCGAAGACCGGGCGCGCTTTTGCCTCAGTGACGCTGATGTGCTGGAGCTCGCCGATGCGGCGATCAAGATCGAAGACCATTACACCGCGCTGGCCGGGGTCTGGCGACCGATGGACATCGAATGGGCCAAGGATGGGCCGGACGGCAAGATCTTCATCGTCCAGGCGCGGCCCGAAACTTCGGCCTCGCAGCGCCAGGTCAACCTGATCGAGGAATTCGTGCTGGAACAGACCTCGACGGTGCGCGTGCATGGCCGCTCGGTCGGCGAGAGGATCGCGGCTGGCAAGGTGCGGCGCATCGCCAACGCCAGCCAGTTGCACCTGTTCCAACCCGGCGAAGTGCTGGTGGCCGACACCACCACGCCCGATTGGGAGCCGGTGATGAAAACCGCCGCGGCCATCGTCACCAACCGCGGTGGGCGCACCTGCCATGCGGCGATCGTCGCGCGCGAGTTGGGCATACCGGCGGTCGTCGGGGCGCAGGGTGCCAGCGAGTTGCTGCAGGACGGCGAGTCGGTCACCGTCTCATGCGCCGAAGGCGACATCGGCCGCGTCTATGCTGGCCTGCTGCGTTTCCGCGTCGACCGCAGCGACCTGAGCGGGTTCAAGCATCCGTCGACCGCGGTGATGGTCAACCTCGGCAACCCCGAACTGGCTTTCAAGACTTCGCTCTTGCCCTGCAACGGCGTTGGCCTGGCGAGGATGGAATTCATCATCAACGAGCACATCAAGGTGCACCCGATGGCGCTGCTGCACCCCGAGCGGATCGTCGACGCCGCGGTGCGCGACAAAGTCCAGGCGGCCTTTGCCGGCTATCCCGATGGCGCCAGCTTTTTCATCGAAAGGCTGGCCGAAGGCGTCGGCACCATCGCCGCAGCGTTTCACCCGCGGCCGGTGATCGTTAGGCTGTCCGACTTCAAGAGCAACGAGTACGCCGCGCTGCTGGGCGGGCGCGATTTCGAGCCGGTCGAGGAAAATCCGATGCTCGGCTTCAGGGGCGCGGCGCGTTATATCCACCCGGCTTATGAGGAAGGCTTCGCGATGGAATGCGCAGCCCTGAAGCGGGTGCGCGAGCAGATGGGCTTGCTCAATCTGAAGGTGATGGTGCCCTTTTGCCGCAGGCTCGACGAAGCGCGGCAGGTACTCGAGACGATGGCCCGATATGGCCTCAAGCGCGGCGACCAGGGCCTTGAGGTCTATGTGATGTGCGAGATCCCGAACAATGTCTTGCTGATCGACGAGTTCTCCGAACTGTTCGACGGCTTCTCGATCGGCAGCAACGACCTGACGCAGCTGACGCTGGGCGTCGACCGCGACAGCGCCATCGTCGCCAGTTCCTTCGATGAACGCGACCCCGGCATGCTGAAGATGTTCAAGCTCGCCGTCGAAGGCGCCAAGCGCAACCACCGGCACAGCGGCATCTGCGGCCAGGCGCCGTCTGACCATCTCGAGATCGCACGCTACCTGGTCGAGCTCGGCATCGACAGCATCAGCCTGACGCCCGACCGGGTCTTGCGCACGATGCAGGCGCTGCGCGAGATCGAGGACCAGCGCGCGAATCGGTGAGGGGATTGGGGCAGTTCTGAACAGGCTGTTCGAAAAATCCGGCTGGCGCGGACCGGCATGAAGCCTCATGATGCGGCAACGCCACATCGACCCGAGACTCCATGCTCAGCCAGAAATTTTTCTTGCGCCCTTCGACATCCAGAGTTGTTCCGGGTTGGCCCGCATGACCATCCGCCCGCTCGACGGCATCACCGTCCTGGCGCTGGAACATGCCGTGGCCGCACCGGTCTGCACCCGCCATCTGGCCGACCAGGGGGCCCGGGTGATCAAGATCGAACGCCCGCTGGTCGGCGATTTCGCCCGCGCCTATGACCAGCGGGTGCTCGGCCAATCGTCCTATTTCATCTGGGCCAATCGCTCGAAAGAAAGCCTGACGCTCGATGTCAAGCATCCTGAAGCCGCGCCGCTGCTGCAAGCTTTGCTGAGCCAGGCCGATGTGCTGGTGCAGAACCTGGCGCCGGGTGCGGCGGCCCGGCTCGGGCTGTCGTTCGAACAGTTGCAGCCCCGCCATCCGAAGCTGATCGTCTGCGATATTTCGGGCTATGGCGACTCGGGCCCTTACCGCGACAAAAAGGCCTATGACCTGATGGTGCAGGCCGAAGCGGGTTTGCTGGCGGTCACCGGCGAGGGCGAGATGATGGCCCGCGCTGGTTTCTCGGCAGGCGATGTCAGCGCCGGCATGTATGCCTATTCGGGCGTGCTGAATGCGCTGCTGCTGCGCGGGCGTACCGGGCTGGGCTCCAGGGTCGACGTGGTGATGCTCGAAACATTGGCTGAATGGATGGGCAACCCGATGTATTTCACCCACGGCGGGCAGGCAGCCGCGCCGCGCAGCGGGGCCTCGCATCCGAGCATCGCGCCCTATGGCCCGGCGCTGGCGGGTGACGGCCAGTCGCTGTTGCTGGGGGTGCAGAACGAACGCGAATGGCGGCGTTTTTGCGCCGAAGTGCTGCAAGACCCGGCGCTGGCCGAAGACCCGCGCTTTGCCACCAATTTGTTGCGCACCGCAAACCGCAAGCTGCTCGACGACAAGATCAGCGCCTGCTTTGCGGACCTGAGCGCCGATCAGGCCGAAGCAAGGCTCGACGCGGCCGGCATCGCCACCGCCCGCATCAACAGCCCGGCCGCACTTTGGCAACACCCGCAACTGCAGGCGCGCGAGCGCTGGACCAGCGTGCAGACGCCCGCCGGCCCGGTGCCCGCGCTGCTGCCGCCGGCGCAGAACAACCGCTACAGCGCCCGCATGGACGCCGTGCCGGCGCTCGGCCAGCATACCGATGCGCTGCTGGCCGAGCTCGGCTGCGACAGCGCCCGCATCGCCGCCCTTCACGCAGCCGGCGTGGTCTGATTTTCTTTCAACTGAATCTTTATCCCGTTCGCCCTGAGCCCGTCGAAGGGCCTCCCAGAAACTCGCCAACTCCTTCCTTCGTCAGGAAGAACAGAAATCATTTTGCGCAAGACCCATAGAGCAAAGGAACTCAATGAACAGCAACAGCCAATACCAGGACATCCGCGATGCAGTGCGCGCACTCTGCGCCTTGTTCCCCGATGAGTACCACCGCCGAATCGACGAAGAGCGGGCCTATCCGCAGGAATTTGTCGAAGCGCTGACCAAGGCCGGCTGGCTGGCTGCGCTGATCCCGCAGGAATATGGCGGCTCGGGCCTGGGCCTGGCCGAGGCTTCGGTGATCATGGAAGAGATCAACCGCGCCGGCGGCAACTCCGGCGCCTGCCATGGCCAGATGTACAACATGGGCACGCTCTTGCGCCATGGCAGCGCAGCGCAGAAACAGCATTACCTGCCGCGTATCGCCAGCGGCGAATGGCGCTTGCAGTCGATGGCGGTGACCGAGCCGAGTACCGGTACCGACACCACCAAGATCAAGACCACGGCGGTCAGGCAGGGCGATCGCTATATCGTCAACGGCCAGAAGGTCTGGATCTCGCGGGTCCAGCATTCCGATTTCATGATCCTGCTGGCGCGCACCACGCCCTTGGCCGAAGTGACCAAGAAGAGCGAAGGCATGTCGATCTTCATGGTCAATCTGAAGGACTCGATCGGGCATGGCATGACGGTGCGGCCGATCCGCAATATGGTCAACCATGAAACCAACGAGCTGTTCTTCGAAAACCTCGAAATCCCCGCCGAAAACCTGATCGGCCAGGAAGGCCAAGGCTTCAGATATATCCTCGACGGGCTGAACGCCGAGCGCACCTTGATCGCTGCCGAATGCATCGGTGACGGCCATTGGTTCATCGACCGCATCACCAAATATGTCAAGGAGCGGGTCGTGTTCGGCCGCCCTATCGGCCAGAACCAGGGCGTGCAGTTCCCGATTGCCGAAGCGCATATCGAGGTCGAAGCCGCGAGCCTGATGCGCTGGGAAGCCTGCCGCTTGTTCGACGCCAGACAGCCCTGCGGCGCGCAAGCCAATATGGCCAAATATCTGGCCGCCAAGGCGAGCTGGGAAGCGGCCAATGCCTGCCTGCAATTCCACGGCGGTTTCGGTTTCGCCAGCGAATATGACGTCGAGCGCAAGTTCCGCGAAACCCGGCTCTACCAGGTGGCGCCGATCTCGACCAACCTGATCCTCAGCCATGTGGCCGAGCATGTGCTGGGCCTGCCGCGCTCGTTCTGATTTCGCAAGACCTTTTTGGAACTGCCATGACCTCAACGCCCAGCGCCACCCTCGCCGCCTTTGCCGCCGACCTGCGCTTCGAACAGATCCCGGCGCCGGTGCTACGCCGGGCCGAAGACCTGCTGCTCGACTGGCTCGGCTCGTCGCTGGCCGGCCGCAATTCACGCGCGGTGCAAAGCATCGCCAAATTCGCTGCGACGATGGGGCCGGTCGATTTGCAAGGGCCGGGTTCGGCCGAAATCCTGATCTCGCGCCGCCGCAGCACACCGCTGTTCGCCGCCATGGTCAATGCCGCCGCTTCGCATGTGGCCGAGCAGGACGATGTGCACAACGGCTCGGTGTTCCACCCGGCCGCGGTGGTTTTTCCGCCGGCCTTGGCGGTGGCGCAGGCGATCGGAGCTTCGGGCCGGGAATTGCTGACGGCCGCCGTGGCCGGCTATGAGGTCGGCATCCGCATCGGCGAATTCCTCGGCCGATCGCATTACCGCGTCTTCCACACCACCGGCACGGCCGGCACGGTCGCGGCCGCCGCAGCGGTCGGTCATCTGCTCAAGCTCGATGCACAAACCATGCTGCATGCCTTCGGCTCGGCCGGCACCCAGGCCGCAGGTCTGTGGGAATTCCTGCGCGACGCGGCCGACAGCAAACAGCTGCACACCGCCAACGCAGCAGCCAATGGCCTGAGCGCGGCCTACCTCGCCGCCGACGGATTCACCGGCGCACGTCGCATCCTCGAAGGCCCGCAAGGCATGGCCGCGGGCATGTCGAGCGATGCCGACCCGAGCCGGCTGACCGACCGGCTGGGGCAGCGCTGGGCGCTGGCCGAAACCTCGTTCAAGTTCCACGCCTCATGCCGCCACACCCATCCGGCGGCCGACGCGCTGCAGCAGGTCATGAACGAGCATGGTCTGAAAGCCGAAGACCTGGCCGAAGTCACCGCCCATGTGCACCAGGCCGCGATCGACGTGTTGGGGCCAGTGACCGACCCGCGCACGGTGCACCAGAGCAAGTTCTCAATGGGTTCGGTGCTGGGGCTGATCGCCTTGTTCGGCCGCGCCGGCCTGACCGAGTTCGACGCCCATTACCAGGACCCGCGCTTGATCGCGCTGCGCGGCAAGGTCAGCATGCAACTCGACGCCGAAGTCGACGCCGCTTACCCGCAGCGCTGGATCGGCAAAGTAACAGTGCGCACCGCTGACGGCCGCATGCTGAAGGGCCGAGTTGATGAGCCCAAGGGCGACCCCGGCAACAGCTTGAGCCGCCCCGAAATCGAAGACAAAGCGCGCCGGCTTGCTGCCTATGCCGGCGGCGCCAGCGAGGCCGAAATGACTGCGGTGATCGCCAGAATCTGGTCGCTGGCCGACTGGCCGCAGGTCGGGTACTTGCTGCCCTGATTCGCGCGACTAGGCGGGCAATGCGGTGCTGGGGCGAGCACTCAACGTGCCGCAAAAGCCGAACAGCCCGGCTTGTCCGCCGGTATGCAGAAACATGACGTTGTCGGCACTGCGGTAGCGGCCCTGACCGATCCAGTCGATCAAGCCGGCCATCGCCTTTCCGGTATAGACCGGGTCGAGCAAGAGGCCTTCCATGCGTGCCACCAGTTGCACGGCTTCGACCATCGCCGGCGTGGGAATGCTGTAGCCAGCACCCAGATAATCAGCATTGACCTTGACCGCATCCTTTGCAATCTCCTTGCCCAGTCCGATGAAGTCGGCCGTGGCTTGCGCCAGAGCCAGAACCCTGGCCTGCTGAAGGTCTGCGGATTGGCTGACGGCAAAGCCCTGGATGGGGATCGCTGATTGAAGCTGCGCCATGCCGACCAGCAGACCGGCTTGAGTGCCGGCGCTGCCGCTGGCCACCACGATGCTGTGCAGGTCCAATGATTTGTCGCTGGCTTGCTGCATGATTTCTTGCGCAGCCACCACATAGCCCAACGAACCGACCGGATTGGAGCCCCCACTGGGGATCAGGTAGGGCTTGCGCCCACGCGCTCGCAACTCATCCCCGACTTCTCGCAGCGCCGCAAGCATGTCGGTGCCGCCAGGTCGATAGATGATTTCGGCACCCAGCAAAACGTCGAGCAAGACATTGCCGTTGCGTAAATAGTCTGCATCCGGGTCCGGATGCCGATGTTCCAGGATGGCAGTGCACCCAAGCCCTGCCCGCGCAGCGGCCGCAATGGTTTGCCGCACATGGTTTGATTGCAAGGCCCCCACCGTGACGACATGATCGGCCCCTTGCTTCAAGGCCTCGCCCAGCAGGAATTCGAGCTTGCGGGTCTTGTTGCCACCGAGTGCAGTGCCGGTGCAATCGTCGCGCTTGATCCACAGCTGCGGGCCACCCAGGTGACGAGTCAGACGGGGCATGAATTCAAGCGGTGTGGGCGCATGGCATAGCGCAAGCCTGGCAAATCGATCCAGATTCATTGTGAAGGGCCTGATACCGCAGCCAGGCTGGCCCAGGCTTCTTTGGCCGAGACTCCGGGCGGCGGGGTGAAGGCGATGAATGCTTCCTGCCCCACAGCCTCCCGACCGCCGAACGCTTCGGCCTTGGCCCGCTGCGCTGCCTTGGCCCTCGAATTTTCAACAACGGGGTCGCAGATCGCCAACAGCTTGGGCATCAACTGCTGCTCGATGGCATCCCCTACGGGGGTGCCGTGCAGATCATGCAGTTCGTCCGGGTCGGCCTTGAGGTCAAAGACCTGGGTCGGCATGTCCACATGAACCATCATCTTGGCATCGCCTTGACGCATCAGATAAGACGCAGATAGCGAGCCTTGGGCATGGTATTCGCCGAACACTGGCCGATCCAGATCGTCGATGCCTTGGGTCGCTCCCCATAGCGACTGGCCAGGCAGATCGGCGTCTTCCTGCAAGAGCTGGCCGCCGGTCATTTCGACGATGGTCGGGAACAAGTCCACATGCGAAACCAATTGCTCAGACACATGGCCTTGCTGAATATCGGGCCCGGCAATGATCAGCGGGACGCCGCTCGAGCCCTCAAACAGCGAGCGCTTTCCGAACAATCCTTGGGCGCCGAACAACTCGCCATGGTCGCTGGTGTAGATCATGCGGGTGGATTCGAACAGATTGAGCAGTTCCATCTCTTCTAGAACCCTGCCGATTTGCTCGTCCATATGGGTGATCAAACCAAAATAGCTGGCCGCAATTCGGCGCAGTACCGCTGGGTCCAATCTCGGCGGCATCAGGTCAAGTTTGCGCATATGGGCGACCGAGGGGTGAATCGGCGCATCGCCCAGATCCGGAGGCAGTGGCATGGCTGACTCGGGGTACATATCCAGGAACCTCTTGGCGACGGTGAAGGGCGGATGCGGACTGATGTAGGAGACGATCAGGACCGGCGGCTTTTCTTCTTCTGTCTGGTGTTGATGCAGCCAGGCAATCGCCTGCTCGGTGATTTGCCGGTCATATTCCTGATAGTGGGTTTCACCTTCCTTGGAGAGATCGTTGTAAAGCGCCATCATGACGCCGGAGTCCTTCGGCTTTTCGGCATCAAAACCCCTGAGCAGGCCTTTCAACGCGCCCTTGCCCTCGTGCAAATGCATGGGCAGGATTTCTTCGGTCAAGCCGTTGTCGTCGTCGCTGCTGCGGAAGTGCAGCTTGCCGATGGCGGTGACGTGATGACCCTGATCGCGAAGGCGGTGCATCCAACTGGGGACGCTGCCGTCATAGGCCATGACGTTGTCCCAATAGCTGGTTTGATGGGGGAAACGGCCGGTGGCCATGGCGGCGCGAGCCGGGCAACACAAGGGACTGATCGTGTAGGCATTGGCAAAACGTGTGCCGCGGCGAGCGATTTCATCGATGTGCGGCGTCTTCACCACTGGATGGCCATAGCAAGCAGCCACCGCCCGGCTATGGTTATCGGAGACAAAAATAACAAGGCGTTTGGCAGTCGGCATCGGATGATCCTGGTCAGGCGCTAGGTTGATAAAGTATGCTTGTATTCCAGCGAACCAGCATACAATAACCAGCTTCCAACCGTCAAGGCCGAACCCATGCCGCCAGTTGACCCCGGCACCCATGACATGAGCCCGCTGTATCACCGGATCGCAGGTGCGCTCAGGTCCGAAATTGCCACTGGCCAGTGGCCGGTGGGGTCGAAATTGCCGACCATTGCTGCCATGGCCAGCCGCTACAACGTGGCCCCCACGACCGTGCGGGAAGCCTTTCGCTTGCTGACTCAGGAAGGTCTGATTCGCGCTCGCCGAGGCAGCGGTACCTATGTCAACGAACTGCCCCTGCGCAGAATTGCACCGGTCACGCAGGCGGGCTGGCCTCAACTGCCCGAGAATCTGCGGCAGCACCGCGGCCAGATCCTGGACGCCGATGATGCGCTGCCACCGGCCTTGCCGCATGAAGGCCAACTGGCGCCGGCCTACCGACGGATGCGCCGCATCCACCTGGACGAGCACTCGGAGCCCTTCCGGGTGGTCGAACTCTTCGTGGCGCGCAGCTATTACGACCAGGCCCCGAAACGGTTCGATAGTGAAATGGCCCTGGTCGTGCTGGAAGAACTGGATGCGGCCCATTTGGTGGAGATGCGGCAATCCTTCACTCTCACCATCGCTGACGCGGAAGTAGCCGGCCATCTGGGTCTGCGTGCAGGCGATCCACTTGGACGGCTAAGACGCTCACTGGTGGATACGAGCGGCGTGGTGGCGTACTTTTCGATCGCCCTGATCCGTTCAGACCGGATTTCACTTTCCTGGTCGATGTCTCGGCCCAAGCCACTCAAACCAAAGCCAAGCGGTTCAAAAAAATGAACGGCCGTCCCCTTGTTTTCTGGCGACCAGCCGGAACCCTTCAAACCATCATTCAATCTTCATCATGAAACTTGCATCGATACTGAATGTTGTCATCTCGATCGTCACGCTGGCGGTCATGTCGGTGGCAGCCCATGCGCAAAACTGGCCGGCCAAAGGAATCACCATGGTGGTTCCCTTTGAGGCGGGTGGCGGCCATGACGCGATGGCTCGCATTGTGGCGGAGGGCCTGGGAGCAAGGTTGGGTCAGTCGGTCATCGTCACCAACAAGCCCGGAGCCAGCGGCATGATAGGTGCCGAATTTGTCACCCGCGCCGCGCCGGATGGCTACACCGTCTTGTTTGCGTCTCCATCAGAAACAATCAACGCTGCGATTGTTTACAAATCAATGCGCTACGACCCGGAGAAAAGTCTGACGCCGGTGACCTTGGCGGGCACCTCACCCATCGTCGTTGTGGCCTATCCCGGCTCAGGTTTCAAGTCCATCGCTGATCTGATCGCCCAGGCAAAAGCGCAAACGGGGTCGGTCAGCTTCGGCACCGCGGGTAGCGTGGGAAGCACGCGGCTGGCAGGCGAACTGCTGGCAAAGATGGCCATGATTGACCTGGTTCACATTCCCTACAAAGGTGCGGGTCCGGCCATCAATGATGTCCTTGGCGGGCAGATTCCTGTGGCGATCGTGGGCATTGCCCCGGTCATGAGTCATATCCGTGCAGGCAAGTTGATCCCTTTGGCCACGACCCAGCGCAACCGTGTCGCCTGGGCCAAAGACGTCCCAGCGGTCAGTGAGACGCCCGGACTTCAAGGTTTTGAAGCCGTTCACTGGATGGGGGTTTTCTTGCCAGCCAAAACCCCGACCGATATCGTCGAGCGCTTGCAACAGGAGATCGCAGCCGTCCTGCGCGAACCGGATCGTCGCACCCGTTTGGCCAGCATTGGGATTGAACCGGTCGGCAACACGCCGGCCGAATTCAAAGCCTTCCTGGTAGCAGATCGTGAACGCTTTGTGCGCATGTTCCAGGCTGCGGGGCTCAAGCCCGAGTGACCGCGCCGAAGGCCAGCCTCAGATCGGGAAAACGTCCAAGTCCAGACTACTCTGCGCGGCTGTGAGCAAGCGGAGCATGAGTAGCATTCCGGCGGTCAAACCGGTAGCTGGCAGACCTGCGCCACAATCGCCCGATGCAATTTGACCTGCTCGACCTGCGCCTGTTCATCTTCATCGCCGAGGCCTCGAACCTGCGGCGCGGCGCCGAGCGGGCCTGCATTTCTGCGGCGGCGGCCAGCACCCGAATCAAGCAGCTCGAAGACAGCCTCGGCGCCAAGATGCTCTACCGCAAGCCACAGGGCGTCGAGCTGACTCCCGCGGGCGAAGCGCTGCTGCAGCATGCCAGGCGGGTGCTGCAGCAGGTCGAGCATCTAAAATGCGATTTGCGCGACTTCGCCAGCGGCATCAAAGGCCATGTGCGGCTGCTGGCCAACACGACCTCGATCACCGGCGCCTTGCCCGGCGCGCTGGCGAGTTTCCTGGCCCGCTACCCCGATGTCAGCATCGACCTGCAGGAGCGGCTGAGCCAGCAGATCGTCCTGGCGATCAAGGAATCCCATGCCGACATCGGCATCATTGCCGGCAATGTCGACACCGAGGGGCTCGAGGTGCATGACTTCGCTGTCGACGATCTGGTCGTCGTCGTGCCGGCCAGCCACCGCCTGGCCGGGCAGGCCGGCATGCGGTTTGTCGACACGCTCGATTTGCCCCACATCAGCCTGCCCGAAGGCAGCGCCATCGCCGGCTTCCTGCCGCCATTGGCAAGGGCGATGGGTCGATCCTTGAGCTTTCGCATCCAGGTCTCGAGCTTCGAGTCGATCTGCCTGCTGGTCGAAGCCGGCGTCGGCATCGGCATCATCTCGCGCTCATCCGCGCTGCGCCATGCGATGACCATGCAGATCGCCCTGGTGCCACTGACCGACGAATGGGCCAGACGCGAACTCAAAATCGTCAACCTCGCCGGCATTCCCCTGCCCCGCTTGGCCCAGGATCTGATTCGGCATCTGGCAGTAGCCGCGTGAGCGGGCACTCACCCGTGCCCGCGCCCATACCCGTAGCCCGCCAAACAGCGCAGCGGATTGCGGGGTTTTGCAAGTACGAACGATCCCCGCATTCGGCCCTCCAAGCCAGCCATGCGGGCCACAAACCGACCCCGTAGCCCGCCAAACAGCGCAGCGGATTGCGGGGTTTGGCAAGTACGACCGATCCCCGCATTCGGCCCTCCAAGCCAGTCATGCGGGCTACAAACCGACCCCGTAGCCCGTCAAGCAGCGCAGCGGATTGCGGGGCTTTGCAAGCCAACCGCCCTGGTCAAGCCAAGCAATCAAGTTTGATTCAAACGAACAAAAAGCGCCTCGGTGCTCAGGATCGGCTGATCGAATTCAGGTGCCAGGGCCAGCAAATCCTTGTCGCCAGTGACAAGAAAATCAGCCTGGCCGGCAGCAGCCAATTCGATGAAAATTTGATCATCCGGGTCACGGCGCTGCGGCAAGGTTGGCAGATCTGCCGGGATACGGATGACGCGACAACAAGGCAGATAGTCGGCCAACAACTGCTCGCGGTCATCGCTTGATAACTTGAACTTCGGGTAGCCCAAGACACGCATCAACTCGACGATGGTGGTGCTTGAAGCCAGGGGCAGAAATTGCCCGCGCTGCCATGCCAAGCGCAGCCAAGCAAGTCGGCTATTGGCGAAACCCAGCGCCGACAGCACCAGGTTGGTGTCGAGTACGACGATTGGCGGCATCTTTCACCTCCGCTCGCGCGCCCAGGCAAGGGCTGCATCGACATCGGCTTCGCCCAGATCCTGTTCCGCCAATTTGGCCCGGACTGCATCACCAAGCTGAATGCGCACCGGCGTCAGGACGATTTGCCCATCGCGCACCATGACGTCGAAATATTCCGCTGACGCCACCGCAGCGGTGACGCTCTTGGGCAGCGTCAGCTGATTCTTGCAACTAAGTTTGGCAAGCATTGAGGTCATCAGTAGAAAGTGAGGAATTTTTACTTTAGCGTTTTTTTGGTGTCAGAGCGCTCCATGAATCCGATCAGGCAACTGGTAAGTCAATAACATTTATGTGATAATTTTTTATGTCTTACCTGATTGAACACTTCAATGCTGCTGTTCAAACTGAGTTGGCAAGGTGGCCGGTTGGACTCAGGGTTCGTTACCTTGCCTTGCTGATGCGCATGTCAGATTACGGGCCAAATTTGGGCATGCCACATACCCGATCAATGGGAGACGGTTTGTTCGAGGTTCGGGCCAAGGCAGCAGAAGGCATTGGGCGGGCTTTTTATTGCGTTTTGATCGGTCGGCGCATTGTGGTGCTGCACGGCTTCATCAAGAAAACCGACAAGACACCGCCACGTGAAATGAAGATTGCCCGGGACCGGATGAAAGAGGTGAAGTGATGGACAACAGCAATACCTTCAAGCCTGTGCCTTTTGACCCCGCAGCGGAGGCAAAGCGCCAGATCGGCGCCAACCCGGCTTTTGCCGCAGCCTGGCATGCACAAGCCGAAGAGTTCGCCGCGCTCGACGCCTTGCTGCAAGCCAGGCAACGTGCCGGGCTGACTCAAGCGCAGGTCGCGCAGCGTATGGGTGTCAAGCAATCGGCGCTCGCTCGGGTCGAGAGCAGCCTGGTTTCCCATACGCACGCACCCTCGCTGACCACGCTGCGCAAATATGCCGATGCGCTGGGCTGCAGGCTTGAGATCAAGCTGATTCCAGCCTGAGTCGATGATCCACGATCTGAGGTGGGCGCCGGCTATCACCAATTTCCGGCTACGGATATGCGACGGCTTCAGCGCCATGTCCCTTGCCCCGTAGCCCGCCAAGCAGCGCAGCGGATTGCGGGGTTTTGCAAGCGCGAGCGATCCCCGCATTCGGCCCTTCGGGCCAGCCATGCGGGCTACAAACCGACCCCGTAGCCCGACAAGCAGCGCAGCAGATTGCGGGGTTTGACAAGTACGAACGATCCCCGCATTCTGCCCTTCGGGCCAGCCATGCGGGCTACAAACCGATCTCGTAGCCCGCCAAGCAGCGCAGCGGATTGCGGGGTCTGGAATCGGGGCGGTCGAACCCTGGTCAACAGATCAGGAGTCGCCGCCTAACTGCAGATGGTTCAGATCAAGCGCCAGGTGCTGCTGTGACGAGCCCGACTGATGCGGAAATCAACGCTCCCTGAACGCATTTTCCTTCAAAGCGACCAGCGGTTTGGCGAGGAACTGCAGGACGGTGCGTTTGCCGGTGACGATGTCGATCTGTGCCTGCATGCCGGGAATGATCGAGAGCTTCTTGTCGATCGCATCGATCACCGGCGTCGTGGTTTCGATCCGCACCTGGTAGAAGGCTTCACCCTTTTCGTTGGGTACGGCGTCGGCGCTGATGTTGACAACACGGCCTTCCATCGAGCCGAAGATGGAGTAATCAAACGCAGTGATCTTGACGTTGGCATGCTGGCCGATCTTGGTGAAACCAATGTCCTTGGGTTGCACCAAGGCTTCGACAACCAATTGGTCGTCAGCCGGAACGATTTCGAGAATCGGCTCACCTGGCTTGACGATGCCGCCGATGGTGGCGACAAAAACGCGGTTGACGATGCCCTTCATCGGCGCCCTGATTTCGGTGCGCGCCACGCGGTCGGCCAGGGCCGGCATCGACTGCTGCATCGCATTAAGGTC
>CAMDHE010000110.1 GCA_945898095.1 Roseateles toxinivorans
CACTTCAAGCATCCGCGACTGCTGGTGCACGGTGATTTCGGTGGGGGTGGGTGAATCGGGACTGAGTCCGGCCATGATGATGCTGCTCTGAAGCGCGGGGGTTTCAGTGTAGCCGGGCAAGCCCCGATGCAGCTGCGCCGGGCTTGAGCTACGCTAGCGCCCTGTCAAAAACCCCCGGATAAACCATGCGCCGTCCCGCAATGATCAAGCTCGCCCTCGCTGCCGCCTTGCTGAGCGCCCTGCCCGCCAAGGCCATCGAGGTCAAGGACTTCGCCGCCGATATCAGCCCCTGCACCGATTTCTTCGAGTTCGTCAACAGCCGCTGGGCCGCGCAAACCGAATTGCCGGCCAGCCGCACGCGCATCGGCAGCTTCGACCAACTGCGTATCAACAATGACGCCCTGCTCGAGAAGGCGCTGATCGAACTGGTGGCCCAACCGGCTTCGCAGACCACGCCGGGGCTGAAGCTGGTGGCGGCTTATTTCGCCAGCGGCATGGATGAAAACGCGATCGAGGCACGCGGCTTGAAGTCGCTGCAGCCGCTGCTGGCGAAGATCGCCGCAGTCAAGGCGGTTGACGACCTGCCGGCCATGCTGGCGGCATTGAATCGGGTACAGATCGCCGCACCAATGGGCAGTTATGTGCGCAGCGATCCCAAAGACACCACCCGCCATGTGCTGGCGATCGGGCAATCGGGCCTGGGGCTGCCGGATCGGGATGATTATCTGAAGCCCTCGGAGTTGGCGTCAAAGCTGCTCGGCGCCTATCGAACCTATGCCAGGAGACTGCTGACGGCAGCCGGCAGCGAGCCAAGTGAAGCGGCGCTCGATGCCTTGATTACCTTTGAAACCAGGCTGGCCGAGGCGACCAAAGCCCGCGCTGAGATGCGCGACCCGAACGCCAGCTACAACCCGATGAGCCCGGCCGAACTGGCAGCCGCGGCACCTGGGCTGGACTGGCAGGCTTATCTGAATCAATTGACACTGCGCCGGGACGGCAAGCACGGCGTGGCAAGGCTGATCGTCGGACAACCCGAATTCGCCAAGCGCGTGGCCGAGTTGGCGGCCAGTACAGCGCCGGCCGTCTGGCGCGATTACCTGACGCTGCGCCTGCTCGACGCCAATGCAGATCGTCTGCCGAAGGCTTTTGCGAGCGCGCATTTCGACTATCACCGCATGACGATCAATGGCCTGAAAGCCAGGCCGCCGCGGGCCGAAGAGGTAATCCTGGCGATTGGCGGGCGCACCGGTGGCTCGCCGCTGGCGATGGGATTAGGTGAGCTGTTCGTGTCCCGTGCCTTCTCGCCCGAAGCGCAATCGCGCGCGCTGCAACTGGTGGCCGATGTGAAAACGGCGATGCGCAAACGCATCGAGAACGTCGACTGGATGACGGCAGCGACCAAGCTGCGCGCGCTGGAAAAACTCGAAGCGATGGCGCCCAAGATCGGCGGTCCGGAGAAATGGCTCGATTACGCGGGGCTGAGTCTGGCGGCTGACGACTATGCCGGCAATATGCTGCGCGCCGCCGCCTGGCATACGGGTCAGCAGATGGCCGATCTGGACTTGCCGGTGGACCGCAAGCGTTGGTTCACTTCACCGCATATCGTCAATGCCTTTGCAGGTGGGCTGAACGAGATCACTTTCCCGGCCGGCATCCTGCAGCCGCCCTTCTTCGACGCCAAGGCCGACGATGCGATCAACTATGGCGGCATCGGCATGGTGATCGGGCATGAGATCACTCATCATTTCGACGACCGCGGGCGCAAGTTCGACAGCATCGGCAGGCTCAACGACTGGTGGACTGCCGCCGATGCCGCCGCCTATCAGCAACGCGCTGAACGCGTGGTGGCGCTTTATGGCGGTTACCAGCCGGTACCGGGCATGGCCATCAATGGCCGGCTGACGCTGGGCGAGAACATTTCCGATATGTCGGGGCTGCCGATCGCTTTCGACGGGCTGCAGATCGCTTTGCAGCGCAGTGCCGCTGGCAAAGCCCAGCCGCTGATCGACGGTTACACGCCGGAGCAGCGCTTTTTCTTGTCGAACGCGCTGGTCTGGCGCAGCAAGATCCGCACCGAAGCGCTGATCAATCAGCTGCGTACCGACTCGCATTCGCCGGCCAAATACCGCGTGCTGGCGCCGATGTCGAATTCGCCGGCTTTCGCCCAGGCGTTCAGCTGCAAGGCCGATAACGCGATGGTGGCGGCGGATCCGATCAAGGTCTGGTGATCGCCAGGGCCGCTGCGACCCGCTGATCGAGTTGGTCCAGCGGCAGCGCCAAGCTTGCTTGGGCATCAGCCGTTTCGCGCAGCGCCGCACCCCAGACCGGGTTGGGGAAATGGCTGTCCCAGTCGAAGCGCGCGATCACATGCCAATGCAGATGCGGCACCACATTGCCCAGACTGGCCAGGTTGACCTTGGTCGGCTGAAGCGACTCGATCAACACCCGCTCGATGGCGTTGACCGCCTCGATGCAATCGCTGCGCTCGGCCGGGCTCAACTGGCTGAACTCAGCCACATGGGCTTGCCAGATCAAGCGGTAAAAGGCCGGGAAGTTGGCATCGAGCACGCGCACGACGCGCCAGGCTACCGTCTGCGCGACGAGGATGCCACCGGGTTCGAGGCATAGGGGACAGTTGCTAACAGTCATCGGTTTGAACTCAGGCTACTAAGATGAGCCGACTGTAACCAGCAAATCGACATGAAACACTGGCCATACCCCTTCTGGATCGCCCACCGCGGCGCCGGGAAACTGGCGCCGGAGAACACGCTGGCGGCATTCCGTCTGGGTGCCAGCTACGGCTACCGGGCGTTTGAATGCGATGTGAAGCTGAGCCGGGATCTGGTTCCGTTTCTGCTGCATGACGCCACGCTGAACCGCACGACTTCGGCCAAGGGTGCTGCGGCCTTGCTCGATTGGACGCAACTGGCCCGACTTGATGCGGGCGCCTGGCATAGCAAGGCTTTTGCGGGCGAACCGCTGGCCAGCCTGGATGCGGTGGCGCAGTTCTGCCTGGAGCAGGGGCTGGCGTTGAATCTGGAGTTGAAGCCATCGCCGGATCAGGGCCTGCTGACCGGGCAGGTGGTGGGGCGCGAAGTCTTGCGATTGTGGAGAGGCAAGCTGCCGTTGTTCAGCAGCTTCGACCCCGAGGCGCTGCGCGGCGCCGCCGAAACCGCGCCCTCGGTGCCGCGCGCTTTGCTGCTCGGTGCCTTGAAACCCGGCTGGCTGCTGCTGGCGCAAGATCTCGCTTGTGCGGCGGTGGTGACTGACTATCGCTTGATGGACAAGACGGTGGTCGAGTTGATTCACAAAGCCGGCCTGCGGGCGCTCGTTTACACCGTCAACGATGAAACCGCTGCCAGGCGCTTGATCGCCGCTGGTGTCGACGGGATCATCACCGATGCGGTAGATCGGTTCGCACCGGCGTGATCCCCGCATTCGGCCCAATGGGCCATCCATGCGGGCTACTGGGCATTTGTAGCCCGCCATGAAGCGCAGCGCAATGCGGGATTCGCCCGTTGAAAAACACGATCCCCGCATTCGGCCTTGCGGCCATTCATGCGGGCTACGATGCGTGGATTACCCTGCGCTTGAGGTTTCCGAAATGCCGACCCCCGACCCGATATTGATCCAGGTGCCTGAGCTCATCGTCGGTGCGCGCTTGATCCTGACCGCGCCTCAGACCGGGCAGGGGCCGGCGATGGCGCTGGCGATCGCTGGGTCGATCAGTCACCTGCGGCCCTGGATGACCTGGGCACAAGACCCACCGAGCATGGAGTCCGCCGAAACGGTGGTTCGCCGGATGCAATCCGATTTCATCCTGCGCAGCGAGCTGATGTTTCATCTCTATGCAAAAAATTCTGCCGGCGAATGTGGCGAGTTGCTAGGCGGCGCCGGGCTGCACCGTATCGACTGGGCGCTGCGGAGCTTTAATCTAGGTTTCTGGCTGCGAGCCAGCGCGCTGGGCCAGGGCTATGCGACCGAGGCCGTGAATTTGCTGACCACGCTGGCGTTCGAGCAACTGCAGGCCCGTCGCGTCGAAATCCGGACGGACAACACCAACCTGCGCTGCCGCGCCGTGGCCGAACGTTGCGGCTTCGAATTCGAAGGTTTGCTGCGATGCGAAGCACAAGGCGTCAACGGCGAGCCGATAGACACCCGGGTCTATTCGCGCATCCGGACATCCCCGCATTCCGCTGCGCTTCATGGCGGGCTACAGATCACCCCGTAGCCCGCATGGATGGCCGCCAGGCCGAATGCGGGAATCGCGGATTGCAAGGTTGCGAATCCCCGCATTCCGCTGCGCTTCATGGCGGGCTACAGATCACCCCGTAGCCCGCATGGATGGCCGTTAGGCCGAATGCGGGAATGGTGGATTGCAAGGTTGCGAATCCCCTCATTCCGCTGCGCCTCATGAAGGGCTACGGTCTTGTAATTCGGCGGGCAATTCGCGCAGGTCGCGCAAGGTTGGATGGCGCCAGGCCAGCAGGCTCAAGGCGAGCGCGCCGATGCCGGCAAACAGCAGGGCCGAGCGCAGTCCCACATGTTCGCCGAGCCAGCCGCCAAGCAAAGCGCCCGGGCCGGCCGGCAGCAGGATCATCCAGCGCATGGTGCTGGTCATGCGGCCCAGCATCGGTGCGGGTGTCAGCGACTGGCGCAGGGCCAGGAAGTTGATGAAGATCAACACCGCGCCGATGCCGTAGGTTGCCAGCATGATGATGAAGGCGGCCACGCCGTAGGCATTGGCCGGCATCAGCGCCAGCAGCAACCAGCCGGCGCCGCTGATGGCGACGCCCAGCACCAGGCAGGGCCCCGGGCCAAGTCGGCGGCTGATGCGGTGACCGAAGATGCTCGCCAGCACAGTGCCAACGCCCAGGCCCACATAGCTGATGCCAACCGTCTGCGCTGACAGCCCCAGCGTGCGGGTCGCATAGAGGATCTGCACGACCTGGGCCGCGTTGTTGAACAACTGCCAGCCGCCGACCGTCGCCGCCAAGGTGACGAGCAGCCGGCGTTGCCAGACAAAGGCCAGACCGGCCTTGAGGTCGCGCCAGAAATCAGCCTTGTTGCCTTGCACCAGCGTTTCTTCGACCTTGATACCACGCAAGATCAGCGCCGAGACCAGCACCAGCAAGGCGTCGATCGCCAGCGTCATCGGCGCGCCCATCAGCTTGATCAGGGCGCCAGCCAGACCCGGCCCGGCGACTTCAGCGCCCGAGGAGGCGAGGGCATTTTTTGCATGGGCTTCGACCAGCCGATCGCGGCTGACGATCTGGGTCAGCACGACCTGGGCGGCGCTGCCAGCGGTGGTGTAAACCATGCCCAGGACGAAGCCGACGCAGTAAAGCAGGTTCATGTTCAGCACACCGGCCCAGGCAGCCAGCGGCACCGTGGCAACGGCGAAGGCCAGCAGCGTTTCGCCGGCAATATAGATCGGCAGCTTGCGCACGCGGTCGAGCCAGACGCCCGATGGCAGCGAGAACAACACGAAGGGCAGGATCTCCATCGAGGTCAGCAAGCCCATCTGCGTCGGGCTGGCGTTGAGCAGCACCGCGGCGGTCAGCGGCAGCGCCAGCATGGTGATCTGGCCGCCCAGCGAGCTGATCAGGATCGAGGTCCAGAGCCGGCGATAGATGCGGTCGCGCAGCAGATCGCCAGCAGGCAGGGCAAACCTGCCCGTCAATTGCTCGAACCAGCGCCTGGTTTGGGTCGGGTGGGTCAATCGGCTCAAAAACCTACTGCAGCGCCATCGCGGCGCGGGTCGCTGGCGGCAACATAGCCTTCAACCGACGGATCACCCAGGCGCCAGATGAACTGGCCGGCGCCGAAGTCCTGATAGCTGTCGTGGATGTCGCCGATCTGATGGCCCAAGGCGCGCAGGCCATCAATCGTGCCGACGGGCATATGGGCTTCGACATTGATCGACAAGCCTTCGTTGTAGCGCCAGCGCGGCGCGTCGCAGGCCGCTTGCGGATGCTGGCCATGGTCGAGCATGCGCACCAGCGTCTGCATATGACCTTGTGGCTGCATATTGCCGCCCATCACGCCATAGCTCATTACCGGCTGGCCGCCCTTGGTCAGGAAGGCCGGGATGATGGTGTGGAAAGGCCGCTTGCCCGGCGCCACCAGATTCGCGTGTCCCGCCTCGAGCGTGAAGCCGTGGCCGCGGTTTTGCAGCGACACGCCATAACCCGGCACGACCAGGCCGGAACCGAAGCCCATGTAGTTGCTCTGGATGAAGCTGACCATCATGCCGCGCTCGTCGGCGGCGGTCAGGTAGATGGTGCCGCCCTTGACCGGATTGCCGGCCTTGAAGTCCTGCGCACGGCCCATGTCGATCAGCTTGGCGCGCTGGGCCAGGTAGGACGGGTCGAGCATCTCGGCGACGCTGAGCTTCATCGAACGGGCATCGGCCACATAGCGGTAGACATCGGCAAAGGCGAGCTTCATCGCCTCGATCTGCATATGCTGGGCTTCAATGCCGTCAATCGGCAGCGAAGGCAGGTCCAGATGCTTAAGGATGCCCAGAGCAATCAAAGCGGCCACGCCCTGGCCGTTCGGCGGGATTTCGTGCAATTCATGCCCGGCATAGTCCTGCGAGATCGTGCCCACCCATTCGGGCTTGTAGGCGGCGAAATCCTTGGCAGTCATCGCGCCGCCAGTCTGCTTCGCAAAGGCCTCGACCGCCGCTGCGACTTCGCCCTGGTAGAAAGCTTCGCCCTTGGTCTTTGCGATCAGCCTGAGCGTGCGTGCAGCATCGGGAAACTTGAACAGCTCGCCAACTTCAGGCGCACGGCCATGCGGCAAAAAGGCCTGGGCAAACCCAGGCTGCGAGGTGATTTCAGGCAAGGCTGCGGCCATCGCCCATTTGCTCTGCACGATCACCGGCACGGCATAGCCGCGCTCGGCAATCTCGATCGCCGGCGCCAGCAGATCCTCAAACGGCAGCTTGCCGAAGCGATCGCTCAGCGCCACCCAACCAGCCACCGCGCCCGGCACGGTCACGCCGCCCCAGCCGCGCTTGGGCGGGGTCTTGGCATCGGCTCCATAGGTCTTGAAAAAATACTCGGGCGTCCAGGCTTCGGGCGCCGTGCCCGAGGCGTTCAGGCCATGCAGTTGCTGGCCGTCCCAGACGATGCAAAAGAGATCCGACCCGAGGCCGTTGCTGACCGGCTCGAGCAGGATCATGCAGGCGGCTGTGGCGATCGCTGCGTCGACCGCATTGCCGCCCTGGGCGAGCATGCGCAGACCGGCTTGCGCGGCCAGCGGGTGCGAAGTCGACACGATATTGCGTGCGAAGACGGGACTGCGAACGCTGGGGTAATGCTGGGACCAGTTGAATTTTTGGGTCATGGCTTGCTCGATTGTTTGGCGCTGCGGCATTGTGCGCGCATTGGACCTTCAGCCCGGAACTTTCAGCCTTGACGGTTTACGTCATCGACGACGCCACCGGCGAAAAATCCGCGCAAGGGCGGACCGGGAAGGCCTTTCGTGATGAGCCATCTGAAGACCGGCGCCGGGCTGGCGCAGATCATCGATGACATCGAAACCAAGGGTCTGCTGAAGGATTACCGAATTGGCGCCAGGCTGCGCAGCGCCTTGACTGCGCCCTCGCCCATCGCCGCGCCAAAACGCTTGGCCAACCGCTCGGCCACGTTGTCATGCGGCGTGTAGTCGATCACATCCTCGGCCTTGATGACTTCGCGCGCCACAAAATCGAGGTTGCCCAGATGGTCAGCCAGGCCCAGCTTGATCGCCTGCTCGCCGTTCCAGAACAGGCCTGAGAAGGTTTCAGGCGTTTCCTTCAGGCGCTTGCCCCGGCCTTCGCGGACCACGGCGATGAACTGCTGATGGATCTGGTCGATCATGGCCTGGGCGTAAGCGCGCTGCCTGGCGTTTTGCGGCGTGAACGGATCGAGCATGCCCTTGTTGTCGCCGGCGGTCAGCAAGCGGCGCTCGACGCCGAGCTTGTCCATCAGGCTGGTAAAGCCGAAGCCGTCCATCAGCACGCCGATCGAGCCGACGATCGAAGCCTTGTCGACATAGATTTCGTCGGCCGCCGCGGCGATGTAGTAAGCGCCTGAAGCGCAGATTTCCTCGACCACCACATAGACCTTTTTGTCATGCTTGGCTTTGAGGCGCTTGATTTCGTCATAGACGATGCCGGCCTGCACCGGGCTGCCGCCAGGCGAGTTGATGCGCAGCACCACCGCCAGCGCGGCCTCGTCCTCAAAAGCGCTTTTCAAGGCCGATACCAGCAATTCGGCGCTGGACTCGGTGTCGCCGGCGATTTCGCCGCGCAACTCGACCAGGGCGGTATGCGGCGTGGTCGGCGCCGGCATGTAATGGCGCTGCGACATGAAGGTCCAGGCCACCAAGGCCAGCAAGACCAGCCAGATCGCCCTGTAGAAGAAACGCCAGCGTCTGGCGCTGCGCTTGTCCTGCAGATAGTCGCTGGCAAATTGCGCCAGCAGCTGCTCATAGCCAGCGGGTGGCACAGCCGGAGTTGCAACCGGCGCCGCAGCAGCGATGACGGGATCTTGAATCGGTGGGGGCAATTCTTCGTTGGGGTTCATAGGGGGCGGCGAGTCATTCATCGAATGCGGGTTGAATTGCTGCAGAAGGATACCAATAGACCTGGCCGGCGCGTTCCTTGACCGGGACCTGGATCAACCCACGTTGACCGCACATGCCCGAAACGCAGCGCCCGGTCAGCGGATCGTAGACCGCGCCATGGATCGAGCACATGATCAATTCCTTGTCGGCGTCAAGAAATTCACCCTCTTGCCAGTCCATTTCGGTCGGCAGATGGGCACAACGGTTCAGGTAGGCGACCACCTGGCCATCGAAACGCAAGGCGAAGGCACGCTCGGGCTTGCTGTCTTGCAGCACGTCGAAGCTGTGCGCGCGGCCGCGCTCAGCCAAGGCGTCCGAGGGGCAGAGCGGGAGTTCCTTGTCGACGGGCTTCATTCAGGCGTTCTCGAGCAGCCAGGCATGCAGGTCGGGCACCGATGCGGCGACATGCAAGGGTTTGAAAGCGGCGAAATTCGAATGATCATGGGCGCCATAGCCAACCCCGACGCAGGCTACACCGGCATTGCCGGCGAGTTGCAGGTCATGGGTCGTGTCACCGATCATCAAGGTCCGCTCGGGCGCTATTTCGAGTTGATGCATCAGCTCAAACAACATCCGCGGGTCAGGCTTGCCGGCGGTTTCATCGGCCGTGCGCGTGCCATCGAACAGGTTCTGCAACTCGACCGCCTTGAGCACATCGTCGAGCCCGCGCCGGTTCTTGCCGGTGGCCACAGCCAGCAAATGCCGGCGCGCCTTCAGCGCCGCGAGCATCTCCAGCGTGCCATCGAACAACATCAAGTCATGCTGGGCGGCCAGGTAATGGTGGCGAAAACGAAGACTGAGCTCGGGGTAGCGCGCCGTCGGCAGATCAGGCACCGCATGGGCCAGCGCGTCGGGCAAGGCCATGCCGATGACATAACTGGCGCTCTCCCGGCTCGGCTCGGCCATGCCGACGTCGACCGCCGAGGCCTGGATGCAGCGGGTGATCAAGGCGGTCGAGTCGAACAAAGTGCCGTCCCAGTCGAAGATGATCAAATCAAATTGCTTCGGTGTCATGGTTTCAAAAGACTCAGTAACTGTTCACATTCAGGGGGCAATGGTGCCAGCAATTCGATCTCCAGCGCGGTCGCAGGGTGGACGAAGCGCAGGCGTTTGGCATGCAGGAACATCCGGTCGAAGCGCACACCCGGCAGCGCGGTGCCACGCGCCAAGGCCCGGTTCGCTTCGAAGTCGCCGTATTTCGGGTCGCCGACGATGGCATGACCGGCATGCGCAAGGTGGACGCGGATCTGATGCGTGCGGCCGGTCTTGATCGTCACGTCGAGCAGGCTGTAGGCCGTCAATCGCTTCACGACCTTGACCAGGCTGATCGAGCGCTTGGCCTGATCAAATGATGGGTCATCGGCATGCTCGATCACGCGCACCCAGCGTTCGCCATCGCTGCCGATGAACTTGAGCAGCGGCAAGTCGATGACTTTCTGGTTCTCGGCCCAGGCGCCTGACACCAGCGCCGCATAGGTCTTGCCGGTCTCGCGCTCGCGGAACTGTTCCTGCAGGGCGACCAGCGCGCTGCGTTTCTTGGCAATCAGCAGCAGGCCCGAAGTTTCCTTGTCGAGTCGGTGCACCAGTTCAAGGAACTTGGCTAGCGGCCTGGCGCGGCGCAGTTGCTCGATGACGCCGAAGCTGACCCCGGAGCCGCCATGCACGGCCACGCCGGCCGGCTTGTTGATGGCGATCAGGTGGTCGTCTTCATAAACCACCGGGAACTCGCGCGCCGGCACATGTTCCTGCGGCGCGGTCACCCGCTCGGGCAGGCGCACCGGCGGCACGCGCACTTCGTCGCCGAGTTGCAAGCGGGTATCGGCCTGCGCCCGGCCTTTGTTGACGCGCACTTCGCCCGCCCGGATGACGCGGTAGACATGGGTCTTGGGCACGCCCTTGAGTTCGCGCAGCAAGAAATTGTCGAGCCGCTGACCGGCCGAGCCCTCGTCGATGATCACGCGGCGCACCGCCGGTGCTGCGGCGATTGCCTCGGCGGCCGGCGGGGCTGGCAGCCTGGTCGTCGATGTTTGCGCTGGCTCACGTTGGGGGCTCAACGGTCTGGCTCGTGCAGAATTAGGCGCTACTGCGGGCCTGCGGGTTTTGGAGATGGCCGACGCTGCAGCTTTAGCCCTTATAATCATGCTCACCAAGTTAGCGTCGTAAGTATTTGATTTTTCTGATTTTACCCGGCCATCTGAAAGACGATGAACCGGCGTGAAGCCAAGGTTTTTTGGACGATGTTGATTTGGCGATCAGTGCAGGAACAATTCCGACGCTGGTCAAAATATAGGTGATGCAACGCGTACCGCGATGAAGAGAGCCCTGTCCCCAAGTGACAAGGCGGCTTTTGATGGCACGCGGCAGAGCAGTCAAGAATGAACCACGCCCGGCAAGGCTCGCTGAAAATCGCGTAAGCGAACAGGCGCTACTTGCTGGCAAAGACAAGGTTTCCCAAGGCGCGAGAAGGTTGGCTAATTCATGCCCGACCCGCTCGCACCAGCTTCCAGCAGTCCTCGCAGATGAGCCCGATCACTCCTTCCACCCCCCATCGCCCTGATGCGCAGCCCCGGCCCATTGCCGGTGAGGCTGTGCTGCATGGCTCTGGCAGGGTCGCACAGCCCATTGCTGCGCGTTCACGGGAGCGGGCCACTTCGCCGACTGTTCGGTCGCACGCGCCAACGCTGGTCCAGCTGATCGATTGACGATTCAGCTTCCAGTCCAGGGCGATTCCTTCCTCGGTTCATCGAACATTGCTCGTGCATTGATGTGCTGCTGCATGGACCTGTCCATGCCGTAGCGTGATGCTGCGTGTCTGCCGGCCGGATTTGAAACCCGGCCGCAAGCGCGCGAGGAGAAATGATATGAAACGCATGTTGATCAATGCGACGCAGCCGGAAGAACGGCGCCTCGCAATCGTTGATGGCCAGAAGTTGATGGACTTCGAGACTGAAATCGAAGGCCGTGAGCAACGCAAGGGCAATATCTACAAGGCCGTTGTGACCCGCGTCGAGCCCTCGCTCGAAGCCTGTTTTGTCGATTACGGCGAGGAACGCCACGGCTTCCTGCCATTCAAGGAAATCGCCAGAACCTATTTCCGCGACGGCGTCGATGTGCGCACCGCACGTATCCAGGACTGCATTCGCGAAGGCCAGGAATTGCTGGTCCAGGTCGAAAAGGAAGAACGCGGCAACAAGGGCGCTGCGCTGACGACTTTTGTCTCGCTGGCCGGTCGCTATCTGGTCTTGATGCCCAACAACCCGCGTGGCGGTGGTGTGTCACGCCGGATTGAAGGCGAAGACCGCGAAGAGCTGAAAGAAAACCTCGACCAGCTCGAGTATCCAAAGGGCATGAGCCTGATCGCCCGCACCGCCGGCATCGGCCGCAGCGCCGCCGAGCTGCAGTGGGACTTGAACTACATGCTCAAACTCTGGTCCGCCATCGACGATGCGGCCAAGGGTGGCAAGGGCGCTTACCTGATCTATCAGGAAAGCTCGCTGGTGATCCGCGCGATCCGCGATTACTTCACTGCCGATGTCGGTGAAATCCTGATCGACACTGACGACCTGTACGAGCAGGCCAGCCAGTTCATGAACCATGTGATGCCCGACCAGGGCCATCGCGTGAAACGCTACCGGGACGACGCGCCGCTGTTCAGCCGCTTCCAGATCGAACACCAGATCGAAACCGCCTTCAGCCGCACCGTCAACCTGCCTTCGGGCGGCGCGATCGTGATCGACCATACCGAAGCGCTGGTTTCGGTGGACGTCAACTCGGCGCGTTCGACCCGCGGCAGCGACATCGAAGAAACCGCCACCCGCACCAACCTCGAAGCGGCTGACGAAATCGCCCGCCAGATGCGCTTGCGTGACCTGGGCGGCCTGATCGTGGTCGACTTCATCGACATGGAAGAGTCGAAGAACCGCCGCGAAGTCGAGCAGCGTCTGCGCGATGCCTTGCGTCCGGACCGCGCTCGCGTGCAGTTCGCTTCGATCAGCAAGTTCGGCCTGCTGGAAATGAGCCGTCAGCGGCTGCGCCCTTCCCTGTCCGACGGCAACCACATCACATGCCCGCGCTGCAATGGCACCGGTCATATCCGCGATACCGAATCCAGCGCGCTGCAGATCCTGCGCATGGTGCAGGAAGAGTCGATGAAGGACAACACGGCCGCCGTGCATGTGCAGGTACCGATCGAAGTGACCAGCTTCCTGCTCAACGAGAAGCGCACCGAGATCACCAAGATCGAGCAAAAACAGCGCGTCACCGTGCTGCTGGTGCCGAACAAGCACCTCGAGACGCCGAACTACAAGCTCGAGCGCCTGCGCCACGACGATCCGCGCCTGGAAAATCTGCAAGCCAGCTACACGATGATCGAAGAGCCGCAGGACGAAGTGGGCATCACGCGCCGCAACGACAGCGACAAGTTGAAGAATCGTCAAGAGCCGGTCATCAAGGGCGTGCTGCCCGAGCCGGCTCCGATGCCCGTGCCTGCAGCGCCCAAGCCTGAAGCGGTCAAGCCTGCGGCAGCGGTCGCAGTTGCGCCGGTTGCGGCTGGCGGCGGTTTCTTCGGTTGGATCAAGCAACTGTTCGCGCCGAGCGAATCCAAGCCCGTCGAAGCACCGGCCGTAGAAGCCAAGCCGGCTGCGGGCGGCGAGCGCAAGGGGCGTGATGGTGGACGTGACCGCGACCGCAACCGCCGTGGCGGAAGCGACCGTGGCGGCAAGCGTGATGGCAGCCGCGGCGACAAGCCGACGGAAGCCCGTGCTGATGGTCAGCGCCCGGAACGCGGCGAGCGGCCAGAGCGCGGCCGTCGCCCGGAACGCAGCGAAAAGCCCGAAGGCAGCGAAGTTCGTGCCGAGCGCAGCGACATCAGGCCGGAGCGGACCGAGGGCGGTCGTCGTCCCCGGGGCGAACGGGTCGAGCGCAGCGATGAGCAGCCGGTGCAGACCGACCTCAACGCCACGCCAGCGCTGATCGATGCGCAAAGCGAAGGCCTCGACAGCGTCAGCGCCGAAGCCGCCAACGAAGAGCGTCAGGCAAAAGGCCGCCGCCGCCGCCGTGGCGGTCGTGACCGCGATGACAGCGCTCCGGCCGAAGCGGGCGAAATGGCTGCTGATGCAGCCCAGGCTCGCAACGAAGGCAATCAGGATCTGCCAGGCATTGCACCAGCCGGTGAAGCAGCAACGACCGAAGGCGCTGAAGACAGCGGCCGAGATGGCCGTCGTCCGCGCGGTCGGGGACGCGATCGCCCCCGCCGTGAGCGCAGCGATGCGCCAGCTGATGTCCAGCTTGAGGCGCCGATTGAAGCCGTTGCCGAAGCCGTTGTTGCTGAAGCGCCGCTTGAAGTTCAGGCTCTGGTCGAACAGCCTGTCGCCAGCGTGATGATCGAATCGGCCCCGGTTGAAGCGGTTGAAACCGTTCAGCCCGTTGCCGAAGTCGTTGCTGCGCCAGCGCCAGCGCCAACTCCTGCTCCTGCCGCGGTGATTCAGCCGGCCGCAGCGCCTGCCGAGCCAGCGCCAGTATTGGTCGAGCCGGCTTTTGTACTGGCTGTGGACGCCTTGCAAGCAGTGGCCGAGTCAAGCGGTCTGCAATGGGTCAACTCGGATGTCGAGAAGATTCGCGCAGCCCAGGAAGCGATCGCCGCCGAACCCAAGCCAGCCCATGTGCCGCGCGTCCGCGCTGCCTCGGTGAGCGCCGAAGCAGGCCCGCTGGTCTTGGTTGAAACTCGCAAGGATCTGGCGCAGTCCAAGCTGCCGTTCGAACAGGTCTGAACAAGCCTCAGCTGAAGGAT
>CAMDHE010000111.1 GCA_945898095.1 Roseateles toxinivorans
TGAGCAAGAACCCGGGCGGCTCAAGCGCTGGCGCGGCGGCGGCCGTGGCGGCCGGCTACGGGCCTTTGCATGTGGGCACTGACATCGGCGGCTCCTTGCGGCTGCCGGCAGCCTGGTGCGGCATTTTTACCTTGAAGCCGAGCCTGGGCCGGATCCCGATCAAGCCGGCTTTTGCCGGCCGGGTGGCCGGGCCGATGACGCGCACGGTGGCCGATGCGGCGCTGATGATGGCGACGCTAAGCCGCCCCGATTGGCGCGATGCAACCAGCTTGCCGGTGCAGGACATCGACTGGATGCAGCTGGACAGCGACCCCGCCGGGCTGAGGATCGGCTTGATGCTCGATGCTGGCTGGGGCATGGCGGTCGAGCCTGAAACTGCCGCTGCGGTGCAGGCTGCCGCCAGGTTGTTCGAACAGGCTGGCGCCCGGGTCGAGCCGCTGGCGGGCTGTAGCACCAGGGCGATGATCGACGGCCTGGACCGCTTCTGGCGCATGCGCTCATGGCTTGATTACGCTGCGCTGCCGCCCGAACGCCAGGCCAAGCTGCTGCCCTATATCCGCGACTGGATCAGCAGCGCGGCGCAACTGGGCAGCGCCGAGTTGTTCAATGGCTACAGCCAGATGGCAGCGCTGCGCGAGTCTGCGGTGGCTGCCTGCCAGCCTTTTGACTATGTGCTGTCGCCGGTCAGCCCGGTGCCAGCTTACGCGGCTGAATGGGCCAGCCCCTTGAACGATCCGCAGCGGCCGTTCGAACATATCGCCTTCACCCTGCCCTACAACATGAGCGAGCAGCCTGCCGCCAGCATCAATTGCGGCCAGACCAAAGCCGGGCTGCCGATCGGCCTGCAGATCATCGGCAAGCGCTTCGATGACCTCGGGGTGCTGCGGCTGGCGCGAGCCTTCGAACAATTGCGCGGGCCTCAGCCGGCTTGGCCACAGCCACCGGGCATTTGACGCCTGACGGCTTGCGCAATTCCCTTGGTACTGGCCCTGTTGAGTGAAGGTCTCAACGTGCCGGATTTGGCCCTTCGACCGGCTCAGGGCGAACGGGGGGGCTTTTGGAAGATTTTGCGTCGATCTTTATTTCAGATCGCCGGCCAGCGAGGCCAGGGTTTCGGGCTTGATCTCGACATGGGCCGGGTAATGGGTATGGTCGCAGCCGATCTTGACGCCGGCACCGGCTTTCACCGCAGCGCACATCGGCGGCGTCAGTTCGAAGCGGACGAAGTGCACGGCTGAGGTCTTCTCGCCGTTCTCGCGGTCCATGTCTTCGTCGGCAATCGCGTAGACCCGGGCCATGCCTTCGACTTCGATGAACAAGCGGTCTTCGACACCGATCAGGCGTGCGAGCTCGCGCTTGCGTTCGTTGACATCGGGGTATTCGATCAGCATCGTCGCTTTCCAGTTGCGGCCTTCCGGCAACAAGGGCGCATAGGCTTCGATTTCCTGCTGGATGCCTTCTTCCTCGAAGATCTTCTCGATCCGCAGCATTTCCTGGATCTGGTAGCGGATCGTCATCTCGCTTTCGAATTGCAGGTTCAGATGCTCGCCCAACTGCACCGAACGCAGCTTGCGGTGCGCCATCACATCGGCCTTGTGCGCCTTGCGGTATTTGCTGTAAGCCTCAAGGCTCATCAGGCTGTCAATGCTGATCGTTCCGGTCATTTGCATCATTTTTCCAATTTCGTTGCGGCTATTTGATGCCGTAGGCTTCGCGGATCAGGGTCAGCGGATGCTTTTGCGGCACTTCACCATGCTGGTTGACTTCGAAGCCCTGGGCGATATGGTGGCCGCCGAGCGGGCAGTCGGAGCTGATCACATCGGGCAGGCCGCCGTCCTTGTGATTGGCCATCGCCTTGAACAGCGGTTTGCCGATCTTCAGCGCCTGCTGGTGCGTCGCTTTCTTGACGCCGAAGGTGCCGGCATGTCCCGAGCAGCGCTCATGCGTTTGCACGCTGGTGCCGGGCACCATCTTGAGCATTTCCTCGGTCTTCTTGCCGATGTTCTGCACCCGGCCATGGCAAGGGATCTGGTAGCTGATCTTGCCCAGGGCGACCGGGAATTCGGTCTTCAGCAGGCCGTCGCGCTTGCGCGCCATGAAGTATTCGAACGGGTCCCACATCGCGTCGCGCACCAGTTCGACATCAGCCTCGCCCGGGTACATCAGCGGAATCTCCTGCTTGAACATCAGGGTGCAACTCGGCACCGCGCTGAGGATCGCAAAGCCGTCTTTCGCATATTTCGCCAGCACCGGAATATTGGCCTGCTTGCTGGCCTCGACCGACTCGAGATCACCTAGCTCGAGTTTGGGCATGCCGCAGCATTTTTCCTTCTCGACCAGTACATAGGGCACCTGGTTGTGGTCGAGCAGCTTGAGCAGATCAAGGCCGATACCGGGCTCGTTGTAATTGACATAGCAGGTGGCATAGATCGCCACTTTGCCCGGTGTCTTGACGCCGTCGATCACCTGGTGCGGCGCGCTTTCGGGCGCGGCCGAGCGGAATTTTTTTGTCGCCAACGCAGGCAACCAGGCGTCCTTGTCGACGCCCAGCGCGTCTTCCATCAGGCCGCGCACGACGGCGGTCTTGTTCGCCGCATTGACCGCCTGCACGACGATCGGGATACCGGCGAACTGGCCATGCAGATCGGTCGAAGCCAGCAGCTTTTCACCGAGGCCGACTTCGCCCTTCTTGAACTTGATCGCCTTGGCGCGCAGCATCAGATGCGGGAAGTCGACATTCCACTCATGCGGCGGCACATAAGGGCATTTGGTCATGTAGCAGAGGTCGCACATGAAGCATTGATCGACGACTTTCCAGTAGTCCTTCTTGTCGACGCCGTCGACTTCCATGGTCTTGCTCTCGTCGACCAGATCGAACAGGGTCGGGAACGAGCCGCAGAGGCTGACGCAGCGGCGGCAGCCATGACAGACGTCGAATACCCGTTCCATTTCGTCGAGGGTCGAGGCCTCGTTGTAATAGTCGGGGCCTTTCCAGTCGATCGCGTGGCGCGTGGGCGCCTCCAGATTGCCTTCGCGTGCCATTGCTTCTCCGCTTCTTGAGGGTTCAGGCAAGGCGCCACTAGCGGCTTGCCTGAACCGGCCATAGGTCATGGCCAGATCGGCATGCGGCGGGTCGCCGCATGCCGGGGTCGATCAGTCGACCAGTTCGTTCAAAGCCTTGACATAGCGGTTCGCATGGCTGCGCTCTGCCTTGGCCAGGGTTTCGAACCAATCAGCGATCTCGTCATGACCTTCGTCGCGTGCCGTCTTGGCCATGCCGGGGTACATGTCGGTGTACTCGTGGGTCTCGCCAGCCACTGCGGCCTTGAGGTTGTCACGGGTCGGGCCGATCGGCAAGCCGGTCGCCGGGTCGCCGCATTGCTCGAGCCACTCGAGGTGGCCGTGCGCATGACCGGTCTCACCTTCGGCGGTGGACCTGAACAGCGCTGCAACGTCGTTCTGGCCTTCGATGTCGGCCTTGTTCGCGAAATACAGATAGCGGCGGTTGGCCTGTGATTCGCCCGCAAAGGCGGCTTTCAGGTTGTCTTCCGTCTTGGAGCCTTTGAGTGCTGCCATGAGTTTCTCCTACATGAGTTGGGAATGGAACGGATCTTCCTTGAACACAGCCGTGGCCAAAGACCCAACAGGGTAGCGCGCCGAACAGCATCCGTCTAATTGGCTCGATCAATGTCGCCGATATAGCCAGCCTATCGGGCAGCCTGATCGGCTGGCGCTGGCGTCACACCCCCGAAGGTGGGAGGGCCCAGGCAACCACCCCCACCGGCCACCCCTCAGGGCGATGGTGGCGATTGCGCCCGAAGCCGACCATCAAGGCATCGATTCAACCCATCCCACTGAAACCGGAGCCCGCCATGCAAGCCCAGATGATCAGCGCCACGAATGCCAACTCAGCAGCCCATGCCACAGCCCACACAGGCAAGCCAGAGGGCGCCGGCTGCGGCTGGTTTGAATCGAGCTATGAGCTGAGCCAGGGGCTCGAAGTCACCGAAGGACTCGACGCCAGCTTGTTCCAGTTGTGGGCGCGCGCGCAGGCAACTGGGGTGGCGCATTGAGCATCGCGGTAATTCCGCGCGGATCAAGCCGCCAGCCTTGCGGCTCAAGCGGCTCAGTCGGCTGGATTAGCCTGCTTGGTCGCAACGATGACCTGGAAGTTGCCGAAAAACAGCTTGCGGCGCTCGCAAGTGATGCCGCTGATGGCCTGCAATTGCAGCAGCGGGTCATGGGTGTTCCAGAGCGCGAGCCCGAGCGGCTCGAAGACCTTGAAATAAGTCCAGCTCAGCGCCCGCAGCACCCAGGGATCGGGCCGGTGAAACTCGGCCAGGAAGAGCTTGCCACCTGGCTCCAGCACCCGGCAAGCCTCTTGCAGCACAACGCCCTTGAGCTCATGCGGCAGTTCGTGCAGGAGGAAGAACAACACATTGGCGCGCACCGATTGGTCGGGCAGGCCGACCCGGCTGGCATCCTGCAGCAGGAACTCGACCTGCTCGGGATAAGCCGTCAGCTTGGACTTGGCGTGCACCAATTCATTGTTGATGATGTCAACCACCTGCACCTTGGCTGCGCCAGTTGCCAGCGCGGCGTCGACGACCAGGGGCATCACATTGCCGAAAGCGCATGAAGTGATCAAGACATTTTTGTCCTGCAGGTCCATCTGCTTCATGCCGGCGGTGATCATTGCCACCAGGCGGTCGTACTGGAACAACAGGATCGCCGCGATGATCGGCTGGAAATCGACCAGCCTGATCAAGCGCATATTCGAATAGATCGGATAGACATGGGCGTCGGGGTCGCGCGCTCCGGCCATCACGCTGCGCAGCAGCAGCGCACCTCGCGTCACCGTGAAGAAAAACAAGGCAGTCCCGCCGAGCACGAGGATGACTATGAAGGTGAAGTTGAAAATCCAGGCAGGCACAAGGTTCCTTTCGGGTTCATGACGACGCGCTGAACATGCGCTTGATGGCTGCGAACCGCTCTTGATTGGCTCACAGGGGGAGCGCCTGCACCTTGTCATTAGTCAATTCGGGGGGAACGCGTCGAGTCTTTGCCGAGCTTGCGGGCCGGTTCGCCCCGCCTTGCATTGCCCCTTGTCCTGCTCACGCACCATGCTGTAATCGCGCCTTGACTCCCTCATCGAACAACTTCCTGCAGCGCTGGTTACCGGCCCTCACCTCGGTTGACCGCGCCGAGCGCCTGCGCGCCTGTGTCGGCGCTCTGCTCGGCATTCTGCTGACCAGCTGGCTCAGCGCCAAGCTCGGCGGGCATCAGGAGGCATCGGTCTGGCTGATCGCGCCGATGGGCGCGTCTGCGGTCTTGCTGTTTGCCTTGCCGGCGAGCCCCTTGGCCCAGCCCTGGGCTTTCGTCGGAGGCAACCTCAGCGCAGCGCTGATCGGCATCGGCTGCGCCAAGTTGTTCAATTCGCCCGCCACTGCTGCCGCAACGGCGATTTGCCTGAGCATCGCCGCGATGTATGGGCTGCGCTGCCTGCATCCGCCCGGCGGCGCAGTGGCGGTCTTGACGGCGCTCGGCGGGCCTGAAATCGAAGCCGCCGGTTTTGGCTTCGTACTGGCGCCGGTGGCCCTGAATACGCTGCTGTTGCTGCTGCTGGCGATCGCCTACAACAACCTGACCGGGCGCCGCTACCCGCATAACCAGCGCAACGAGATCAAGCATGTGCACCAGACCACCGACCTGCCGCCGACATCCAGGCTTGGCTTCACGGCGGGTGACCTGCAGGCCGCGCTGAAGAACTACAACCAGGTGCTCGACGTCAGTGTCGACGACCTTGACGCCTTGTTCCGCCAGACCGAAATGCAATCGTTCCGGCGCCGCTTCGGCAACAGTACCTGCGCCGACATCATGTCCAAGGACATCCTGGTCGTGGAATTCGCGACCGAGCTGGCCCAGGCCTGGCACTTGATGCTCAAACACAATATCCAGGCCTTGCCCGTCATTGACCGCAAGCGACGGATCCTGGGCATCGTCACGCGGACTGATTTTCTGCGCCACGCCGATCTGCGCGATCACGCCAAACTCGGCACCCGGCTGAAGGACTTCCTGCGCCGCAACGACAAATCGCATTCGGACCGGCATGAAGTCGTCGGGCAGATCATGAGCGCGCCGGTCAAGACCGCCAGTGCCAGCATGCCGATCGTCGAACTGGTGCCGATCATGTCGGACAAGGGCGTCCATCAAATGCCGATCGTCGATGCAGAACTGCGCCTGGTCGGCATGGTCACCCAGACCGATCTGGTGGCCGCTTTGTATGAAATCAGCCTGTCAAGCCTGACCGAGACCTCAGCCTGAAAAAGCCGGCTTGCTTGCTGATGGCCGGCTGGGGAATCGTCAATTGGCTCAAATTTTCCCAGGCCAACGGCGGCCCATTCTGCGCCAGTCAAGTGCGGCCTTGAGCAGCAGGGCGGCAAACAGCAACAACGCAGCGGCATTCAAGCAAGCGCCGGCAAAACGTAATTGCGGCTGACCGATACCGCCGATCAGCCGCAATAACAACGATGCCTGCAACAGCCACAGCGGCAGATAAAACCTGTCACTGAAGACGATGCTGATGCGCGCCAAGGCCGGCAGGATCACCGGCGCATGGCCAAACAACAGGCTGACGATGAAGCCCAGGCCCAGCGCATGCAGGGCCAGGCCGCGCCCCGGGCAACCCAGCGCCATGCTCACCCAAGCCAGCCCGGCCACCCCCAGCCAGACATAGCCGCTGGCGCAACAAATCCGGATATAGCGGCTCAGGCCATGGGCGAGCGGCTTGCGGCTGAAGATGTCGAACCACCCGAGCCAAACTGCCAGCGCAGCCAAGGCCGCGCCGAAGATCAACGCCGCGTCTCGGGGGGCGAAGGGCATCAATGCCGCGCCAAGCAGCAAGCTGGTAGCGATCACCGATAGGGGCCGACCTGCCAGCGGCTGACGGCGCAGCAGCGCTGTCATCTCCAGGCGCTCGCCGACGATCGTCAGCACCGGGAAGGCAAACCACCAGGGCAGCAGCAAGGCGCTATCGGCGCCGGCCGCGAACAGCAGATTGCCGATCAGCCAGGCCAGCGCGCCGGCCAGCAGCAGCGCCTTGCTATAGCTCGCCTGGCGCCGCAAGACCCAGGCATTCGCCAAGGCATGCAACAGCGCGGCCAACAACATGCAGCAGACGGCGGCCTTGCTGGCGCCGCTGAGCAAAAGCATCCCGGCAAGCCCGGAGAGCAAGGGCGCGGCATGAGCCCATGACTGCTTGACCGAGACAGCCCGCTTGGCCGCAATCACCGTGCCGAGAAACCCCGACAACATCAGCGCCGCATGGGCTGCTTCGGCATTGACCCCCAGGCTGATGTCGCGCAGCGCGATCCAACTCAGCCCCGACCGCAGCAGACCGCCGACGATGGCAGCCCACAGCGCGCTGCCGATCAGCAATGCCAGAACCAGCCGAAAGACTGCTACTCGCAGCGCAGCGCTGGGCGAAGCCGCAGCCCGACCCAGATTCACGCGCCGCCGCAAGCCCCGCAGCATTGGCGTTGCGGCGGCGCCATCTTGGTGATGCGGACATGCCAACGCAAGGGCCCCGTCTCGAGGTAATCCCAGCTGAACTGACCCGCCAGCAAGCTTTCAAATTGGCGCAGCAAGGGCAGCGGGTCATGGTCCACCCACAGCGCCATGGCCTGCCCTTCTGGCAACTTGCGGAAGGTCGAAAAAATCAGCGGATGACGCTCCTGCGGGGCGATGCTGGGGACGTCGATCGTAGGGATTGAAGCGGTGGTCGGCATGGGAATCCATTCGTCAAGAAAGAAGCAACTGAAAGGCAAATAGCGGCGCGATGCTATGCAAACGCTCAGCGCGGGCAATTGCTTCATGTCAAGCTCGGGCCGTTCAGCGACTGCGCTGATTTCGCGCGCCCAGTCATCGGCGCCGGCATGACCTAACGCAAACCGCGCGGCGGCCGATCTGGTCAGACTGGCGCCCACTCCAACGAGACGATCTGGCCGCCCCCGCCAGCCACCAGCCATGACGGTTTCCTACGCCCGCAAGCCCCAACTGGTCTGCCCAGCCGGATCGCTGCGCGCTCTGCAACTGGCGGTCAATGCCGGTGCTGATGCGGTCTATATGGGCTTGAAGGATGCGACCAATGCGCGCAATTTCGCTGGCCTGAACTTCGACCTCGAACAGGCCAGGGAAGGGGTCGCCCATGCCCATGCCAAAGGGGCACAGGTACTGATGGCGTTGAACACCTTCGCGCGCGCCCAGGAGCCCGAACGCTGGTGGCGCGCGGTCGACCTGGCGGTCGAGATGGGCGCCGATGCGCTGATCTGCGCCGACACCGCCGTGATGGCCTATGCCTGCCGCGAACACCCGCAGTTGCGGCTGCACCTGAGCGTGCAGGCCTCAGCGACCAGTTATGAAGCGATCGAGTTTTACCGCGAGCATTACGGCATCCAGCGCGCCGTGCTGCCGCGCGTGCTGATGCTCTCGCATGTCGGCCATGTGCTGCGCAACAGTTCGGTGGAAATCGAGGTCTTCGGCTTTGGCAGCCTTTGCGTGATGGTCGAAGGGCGCTGCGCCTTGTCTTCCTATGTCACCGGGCAATCGCCGAACAACGCCGGCGTCTGCTCGCCGCCATCAGCCGTGCGCTGGGTCGACAAGGCCGGCGCCGTGCAGGTGCGGCTGGGTGAAGTGCTGATCGACGAGTTCGGCCCGACCGAGCCGCGCGGTTACCCGACGCTGTGCAAAGGCCGCTTTGCCGTCGACGGCGTGCGCGACTATGCGCTGGAAGATCCGACCAGCTTGAACAGCATGGCCTTGTTGCCCGAGCTGATGGCGATGGGCATTGCCGCGATCAAGATCGAAGGCCGCCAGCGTAGCGCCGCCTATGTTGAACAGGTGACACGCGTCTGGCGCGCTGCCATCGATGCCTGCTTTGCCGCCGGCAGCGGCCAGGGCGGGCGCTTTGCGGTCCAGCCGCAATGGGCAGCGACATTGGCCGAGCATGCCGAGGGCCAGCAGGTCACGCTTGGCGCTTACAGCCGGCCCTGGAGATGAGCATGCATCAACGCATGGCCTTGACCATCGGCCCGCTGCAATACCACTGGTCGCGCAACGATGTCACCACCTTCTACGCCAGCATGGCCGACAGCGCCGCCGACTGCCTGGTGCTCGGCGAAGTGGTCTGCGCACGCCGGCGTGAACTGAAGCTGGCCGACTGGCTGGCATTGGCTGACGAGTTGCGTCAGGCGGGCAAGGAAGTGGTGCTGGCCACCCAGACCTTGATCGAGTCGGAAGCCGATCTGCGCTTGCTCCGCAGCCAGGCCGAGCAGCATGAATTCCTGGTCGAAGCCAACGATGCTTCAGCCTTGCAGCTATTGCAGGGCCGGCCCTTTGTGCTGTCGCCGCATATCAACATCTACAGCCAATCGGCTTTGCAGCAGCATGCCGCACTGGGCGCGACGCGCTGGGTGCCGCCGCTCGAACTGGACCTGGCGACGGTGGCCCTCATCAACCCGCCATCGGCGCCGGTCTGCAACCCGCAGGGCCAGGCTTTGGAGACCGAGGTATTCGCCTTTGGTCGCATGCCGCTGGCATTTTCGGCACGCTGCTTCACCGCTCGCCACCACCATCTGAACAAGGACGAATGCCAGTACCGCTGTCTGGACGATCCCGATGGTCTGGTGCTGCGCTCGACCGAAGGCCAGGACTTTCTGGTCCTCAACGGCACCCAGACCCAATCGGCCGGCATCCATTGCCTGCTCGGGCAGGCGCCGGCCTTGAGCGCGGCCGGGGTGCAGCGGCTGCGCCTGTCGCCCTGCTCGCGCAGCTTTGCCGAAGTGGTTCACCAATTCGAGCAGGTCTTCAACCAGGGGCAGGACGCCGAGTCCGGCCTCGAAGCCTTGCGTGCCTTGCATTTGCCGGGCCCGCTGGTCAATGGTTATGCCTTGAACCAGGCCGGCATGGTCTGGCAAGACTGAAGAGGAATTTCGAAATGGCCCAGAACCAGAGTTTTGCCCTGCCGTCGCTGCCTGTCCCCCTGCTCAATTTCGTCCGCCGCCTGCCTTGGCAGCCGCCGAGTCTGTTGCTGGCAATGGCGCTGCAACGCCTGCTCTGGCCCCGCTTGCGCGAATCCCAGCGGCAGGAGTTGGCCAATGCGGTGGTAGCGATCGAAGTCGACGACCTGGGTCTGCGCTGCCGTGTCTGGCTGACCGAGCGCGGCTTTGCCGTGGCGCCTGCCGCGCTGGCGCCACGTGTCAGCATCCGCGCCAGCAGCGCCTCCTACCTGCGCCTGCTGAAGGGCCAGGAAGATCCGGATCGCTTGTTTTTCGAACGCGCCCTGGTGCTCGAAGGCGATACCGAATACGGCCTGCTGCTGAAAAACACGCTGGATGCGCTCGGGCCGATCCTGGTCTGGCCGCAGCGCGCCTGAACGCTGTCCGATCTCAATCGCCGGTCTGATCACGGGCCTAGACTCGCACCCATGCGCTTCCCCCGCCTTCATGTTCGCTGGCTTGCCGGCTGCCTGATCCTGACCTTGCTGTTCATGCATCTGGTCACTGCGGCTTACGCCTGCCCTGCCAGCGGCGCAGCGGCGCCGGTCGCGATGGCCGAGATGCCGGGATGCGACGGCAGCCATATGGCTGCGGCCAGTGTCGATCCGGCGCAGCCCCAGCTGTGCAAAGCCCATTGCCAGCAGGGCAGCCAGACCGCCAGCCCGGCGGTGGCAGCCGATCTGCCCTGGGTGCCGATGCTGCTGGCCGTGCTCGACTGGACGCCTGCAATGCGTCTGCCCAAGCAGGCGCTGATGCCGGCTTTCGGGATCGCTGCCGGCGCTGCACCACCGGGCGCACCGCCGCTCTACCTGTCCCTGCAAGTCCTGCGCAACTAGCCCCTCGCGTGATCCACCCGGCCAGCCCCTTGCGGGCCTGGCGGCTTGAGCGATTCACGTTGAGAAGGACCTCCGCAATGCACCACCCACAACTGCGCGCCGGCATCATGCTGGCCTTCCTCACCCTGCCCTTGCCGGCCAGCGCCGCATTGAGCTACGAGACCGTCAGCCGGCTGGCGCTGGACCAGGCGCCGGCGCTGCTGGCGCAAAAAAGCGCCCTGGCCGGCGCCGAAGCCGCGCTGCCTGCCGCCGCCAGCCTGCCCGACCCGCGGCTGACGCTGGGGCTGGACAACCTGCCGGTCAATGGCGCAGATCGGCTCAGCATCAACCGCGACTTCATGACCATGCAGCGCATCGGCTTGATGCAGGAAGTGCCGAACCGCGCCAAGCGGGCCGCGCGCGCCAGTGGTGCCGAGGCGAAGGTGGCGCGCGAACAGGCGCTGCTGGCCGTTGCGCAACTGGCCGTGCAAAGGGATGCGGCGCTGGCCTGGCTGGGCGTTCATTTCGCCGAAGCCAGGCTGGCACAGTTGGCGGCGCTCGAAACCGAGAACCGTTTGCTGCAGGACACGCTTGACGCGCGCATCGGCGCTGGTCGCGCCATGCCTGCCGATCGCACGATGGCGCGCCAGGAAGCGCTGGCCCTGGCCGACCGGCGCGATGATGCGCAGCGCGATGTCACCAAAGCGCGCGCCGCCCTGCGCCGTTGGGTTGGCAGCCGCGCGGATGAAGCGCTTGAAGGCGCCCCGCCGGCGCTGCGGGTCGACCCTGCAGCGGTACTGGCCGGCCTGCATCGGCATGCCGAGATCACGCCATTTGCCGCCGACCAGGCGCTGGCCAGCGCCGAAGTCAAGGAAGCCGATGCGGAAGCGCGCGGCGACTGGGCCTGGGAGCTGGTCTACAGCCGGCGCGGCCCGCAGTTCGGCGACATGATGTCGGTCCAGTTCAGCTTTGACCTGCCTTGGCAGCAAGGCCGGCGCCAGCAGCCGCAGGTGATGGCCAAGCAGCAGATGCTGCAGCGCATCGCCGCCGAGCGCGAAGACCTGCTGCGCCGCCATGGCGAAGAAATCGAAAGCCAACTGGCCGAGTTGCAATCGCTCGACCGCCAGCGCGCCCGCCTCGCGGACAGCGGACAAGCCTTGGCCGCCGAGCGCGTGGCACTGGCGCTGGCCAGCTACCAGGCGGGCCGCAGCGATCTAGCATCCGTCCTGGCGGCCCGCCGCGAGCTGGTCGAAACCCGGCTGCGGCTGATCGACATCGACCTGCAAGGCGCGGCCTTGCGCGTTCGCCTCACCACCTTGATTGCGGAGCAATGACATGAGCCCGAAACAAAAATCAATCGTCGCCGCCATCAGCTTGCTGGCCGCCGGCATGCTGCTCGGCCTGGGGCTGGCGCATTGGCAAAAGTCTGCGCAGCTTATGCCGGCCGAACCGGCCGTCAAGGCCGAGCGCAAAGTCCTCTACTGGTACGACCCGATGATGCCGGTGCAGAAGTTCGACAAGCCGGGCAAATCGCCCTTCATGGACATGGAGCTGGTGCCGCGCTATGCCGATGAAGCCGGCGCCGACGAAGCCCCGGCGCTGAGCTTGACCAAGCCGGCGCAACAAGCACTCGGGATCCGCTTGGCGACGGTCGAAAAGCGCCTGATCGGCGCCACGGTCGAGGCCGTCGGCAACCTGCAGCTGAACGAGCGCGACATCAGCATCGTGCAGGCCCGCACCGCCGGTTTTGTCGAGCGTGTCTATGGCCTGGCACCCGGCGATGTGGTCGCCGCCGGCGCTCCGCTGGTCGATCTGATGAACCCCGAATGGCAAGGCGCGCAGCAGGAATACCTGGCGGTCAAGGCCACCGGCGACAGCGCCCTGACCCAGGCGGCGCGGCAGCGGATGCTGCTGCTCGGCATGCCTTTGTCGATGGTTGAACAGGTCGAGCGCAAAGGCCAGCCCAGCGCCCTGCAGACGATCACCGCACCGACCGCCGGCCTGATCACCGAATTGCAGGTACGCAGCGGCATGATGGTGGCGCCAGGGATGACGCTGGTGCGGATCAATGGCCTGTCCAGCATCTGGCTCGAAGCCGCTTTGCCCGAAGCGCAGGCGGCGACGATCCGGCCCGGGCAGGCGGCGCAGGCGCGCTTTGCGGCGCTGCCGGGTGAACTGTTCAAGGGCCGCATCACGGCCTTGCTGCCCGAGACCAATCGCGAGACCCGCACCCTGCGCGTTCGCATCGAGTTGCCCAACCCGGGGCTGCGGCTGCGCGCCGGTCTGTTCGCGCAGGTCAGCCTGCTGGGCAGCCAGCGCAATGCCTTGGTGGTGCCGGCCGAAGGCGTGATCCGGACCGGCAGCCGTGCGCTGGTTTACCTGGCTGAAGGGCCGGGGCGCTACCGGCCGGTCGAGGTCGAAGTCGAAGACCAGGTGGGTGAATTGATAGTCATCCGCAGCGGCCTGCAGCCCGGCCAGCAGATCGTCGCATCGGGCCAGTTCCTGCTCGACTCCGAAGCCAGTCTGCAGGGCGTGCTGGCAAGAGCGCCGGCAGCTTCGGGCAGCCAGCCATGATTGCGCGGCTGATTCGCTGGTCGGTGGCGAACCGCCTGCTGGTATTGCTGATGACGCTGCTGCTGTCGGTCTGGGGCGGCTACAGCCTGCGCCATATGCCGATCGACGCGCTGCCCGACCTGTCCGATGTGCAGGTGATCATCCGCACCAGCTATCCGGGCCAGGCGCCGCAGATCGTCGAAAACCAGGTCACCTATCCGCTGGCCACGACGATGCTGTCGGTGCCGGGAGCCAAGACCGTGCGCGGTTTCTCGTTCTTCGGCGACAGCTTCGTCTACGTGATCTTCGAAGACGGCACCGATCTGTACTGGGCCCGCTCGCGGGTGCTGGAATACCTGAACCAGGTGCAGAGCCGGCTGCCGGCCAGTGCCAAAACCTCGCTCGGCCCTGATGCCACCGGTGTCGGCTGGATTTATCAATATGCGCTGGTCGACCGCAGCGGCCGCAACGACCTGTCGCAACTGCGCACGCTGCAGGATTGGTTCCTCAAATACGAGCTGAAAAGCCTGCCCGATGTGGCCGAGGTCGCTTCGGTCGGCGGCATGGTGCGGCAATACCAGGTGCTGCTCGATCCGCGCAAGCTGGCGGCTTATGGCATCAGCTACAGCCAGGTGCGCGAGGCGCTGAAAGCCGCCAACCAGGAGACCGGCGGCGCGGTGCTCGAACTCGCCGAGGTCGAATATATGGTGCGCGCCAGCGGCTATCTGAAAACGCTCGACGACTTCCGCGCGATCCCGCTGGCCATGCGCGCCGGTATTCCGGTGCAGCTCGGCGATG
>CAMDHE010000112.1 GCA_945898095.1 Roseateles toxinivorans
GGCTGCGCGATGCGCTGAATCCCCGCCTGCGTTGATGCCTGCGTTGAAATCATGACCATACCCCTGCTTGAAGTCCGCAACCTGCGCGTTGAATTTCCGACCCGTCACGGCAATCTGCTGGCGCTCGATGACATCAGTTTCGACATCGCGCCGGGAGAAATCCTTGGCGTGGTCGGTGAATCGGGTGCTGGCAAATCATTGACCGGTGCGGCGATCATCGGCCTGCTCGACCCGCCCGGCCGCATCGCCGCCGGCGAAGTCCTGCTTGAAGGCCGGCGCATCGACAACCTGCCTTATGAGCAGATGCGCAAAATTCGTGGGCGCCAGATCGGCGCGATCTTCCAGGATCCATTGACCTCGTTGAACCCGCTCTACACGGTCGGGCGGCAGTTGATCGAGACCATCATCACCCATCTGTCGTTGAGCCAGGCGCAGGCCCGCAAGCGTGCGATCGAGTTGCTCGAACAGACCGGTATCCCGGCGGCGGCTGCGCGCATCGACCAGTACCCGCATCAGTTTTCAGGCGGCATGCGCCAGCGCGTCGTGATCGCCCTGGCCCTGGCTGGCAACCCCAAGCTGATCGTCGCCGACGAGCCGACGACTGCGCTTGATGTGTCGATCCAGGCGCAGATCATTGCGCTGCTCAAGAGCATCTGCAAGGAGCAGGGCGCTGCGGTGATGCTGATCACGCATGACATGGGGGTGATCGCTGAAACCTGTGACCGGGTGGCGGTGCTCTATGCCGGTCGGGTGGCCGAGATCGGCCCGGTCCATGCGGTGATCCATCGGCCGGCACATCCGTACACGGTGGGCCTGATGGGCGCGATACCGGCACTCGACCAGGAGGTTGAGCGGCTGTTGCAGATCGACGGGGCGATGCCAAGGCTGAATGCGATCCCTTCAGGCTGCGCTTTCAATCCGCGCTGCGGCAAGGCCTTCGATCATTGCCGCAGCGAGCGACCCGAGTTGACCAGGGCTGGCGGCACGACCGCTGCCTGCTGGTTGCATGCCAATCAACCGGGCCAGGAACCGTGAGCAAAACCCTCGTAGAAGTCAAAGACCTGGCGAAAGTCTTCGATGTTTCAGCCCCCTGGCTGAACCGTGTGGTCGAGCGCAAAAACCGCCAATTCGTCCACGCTGTCGACGGCATCAGCTTCACCATCGAGCGCGGCAAGACGCTGGCCCTGGTCGGTGAATCGGGCTGCGGCAAGAGCACGGTGGCCCGGCTGCTGGTGGGTCTGTATGAACCGACCCGCGGGACTGTCAGCTTTGAAGGTATCGACATAGCGCAAACGCTCAAAGCCAGCGCGTCGCAGACCTTGCGGCGGCGTATGCAGATGATCTTCCAGGATCCCTATGCCTCCTTGAATCCGCGCTGGAAAGTGCTGGACATCGTGGCCGAGCCGCTGCGCGAGCATGGGCTGTTTCCTGACCCGCTACAGCTCAAGGCAAGGGTCGACGAGCTGCTGCTGTCGGTCGGCATGTCGGCGGTCGATTGCGACAAGTTTCCGCATCAATTCTCGGGCGGACAGCGCCAGCGGATCTCGATCGCCCGTGCGCTGGCGACCGAGCCCGAGTTTCTGGTCTGCGACGAGCCGACCTCGGCGCTCGATGTCTCGGTGCAAGCGCAGGTGCTCAACATCATGAAGGACTTGCAGCGCGCGCGCGGCCTGACCTATCTGTTCATCTCGCACAACCTGGCTGTCGTGCGCCATGTGGCTGATCAGGTCGGCGTGATGTATCTGGGCCGCTTGGTCGAATTGGCTGACAAGGCCGAGTTGTTCAGCAATCCGCGGCACCCTTATACGCGCATGCTGCTCGATGCGATCCCGGACATCCACATGAGCGGGCGCGCACGCACGCCGGTGCAGGGCGAGGTGCCCAATCCGCTTGAACCGCCCAGCGGTTGCAGTTTCCATCCACGCTGCCCGCAGGCGCTGCCGCGCTGCGCGACCGAGCGCCCGCAGATGCGTGAGTTCAAAGGTGTGCGAGTGGCCTGCCATGCCTTGGACCCACAGGCGGCCCAGCAGTAGTTGTGCTCAGTTGCTGTGCACGGCCGAAGCCGCTGGCGCTGGGGCCGGCAGCGCCAGCGGACCCTTCTGGCCGCAGCCGGCCGTCAGGCTCAGCAGGACCAGCGCCAGGCCGAGCTTCTTGATTGACCCTGGCCGCGCATCGCCTTGGCCTGCGGGACCTACACTGAGCCGAATTGGTTTTTTCATCATCATTCCGGAAGTTTATCGCCCATGTCTGCAAAGCCAGCCGCCGCCCCTCCAGCCACCCCGATGGCCGATGCCGATTACCAAGCCCGGACCCGCGCCTTGCTGGACCAGATCGAAACGCAGGTAGACAACTGGCTTGACGCAGATGTGATCGACATCGACAGCCACCGTAGCGGCGGCTTGCTCGAGTTGAGCTTTCCCGACACCAGCAAGATCATCATCAACACACAAGCGCCGCTGCAGGAACTCTGGCTGGCGGCACGTGCCGGTGGCTATCATTTCCGCTTCTGCGCTGGGGCCTGGCTTGACACCAAGACCAGCGTCGAATTTCATGCTTTGCTGTCAGCGCAGGTCAGCGCCCAAGCCGACAAGGCATTGAGCTTCAATTGAGCTGCGGCCTCAGCGCTTGAACAGATCGAGGATGCTCTTCTTTTCTTCGGCATTGGCAGACTGCTTGGCGCTGTCTTCGCTGAGCTTGCGAACAGCTGCGCTGCCGGTGAATTCGTCGTAATACCATTCGCCGTTCAGTCGCACGATGCCCTCAGGCACAGGCGGTTCTGCAACGGCAGCGTTGCGCAAGGCATATCCCATGTACTCGATCCAGACCGGCAGCGATAAGCCGCCTCCGGTCTCGCGGTCGCCGAGCTTTCTCGGTTGGTCATAGCCTATCCATGAGACCGCTGCGACCTCTTGCTGGTATCCGGCGAACCAGGCATCGTGGGAGTCATTGGTGGTGCCGGTCTTGCCATAGATGTCCGGGCGTTTCAGCATGGCCTGGGCTTTGGCGGCAGTGCCGCTGCGCGTCACCTCCTGCAACAGGCTGGACATCATGAAGGCATTGCGCGGCTCGATCACCCGGCTGTCTTCACTGACCTCGGCCTTCGATGCTTCGTAAATCAGCCGGCCTTTGCTGTCGATGACCTTGGCAATCAGGATCGGCGCCAGACGGTAGCCCCCATTGGCAAACACGCTATAGGCTTGCACCATTTGCATCGGGGTGACCGCACCCGCGCCCAGAGCCATGGTCAGATAAGCCGGATGCCGCTCGACATCGAAACCGAAACGGCTGACCCATTGCTGGGCATAGTGGGTGCCGATCGAGTTCAAGATGCGAATCGACACCATATTCTTCGAGTGCGCCAGGGCATAACGCAGCGAGATCGGCCCTTCAAAAGTGCCTTCATAGTTCTTCGGCTCCCAGGGCTGGCTGCCGGTCGCGGTGGCGTCGAAGAACAGCGCTGAATCATTGATCACCGTGCTCGGTGTAAAACCTTTTTCCAGGGAAGCCGAGTAGATGAAGGGCTTGAAGCTGGAGCCTGGCTGACGCCATGCCTGGGTGACATGGTTGAATTTGTTCTTGGCGAAATCGAAACCGCCGACCAGCGCGCGCAAACGGCCGTTGCGCGGATCAATCGCGACAAAAGCCCCTTCGACTTCAGGCAACTGCGTGATGGTCCATTCTTCCTTTTCACTCTTGCCCGGTCCAGTCGCGTAGGCCCCGCCTTTGATGACGCGGATGATCGAGCCGCGGCTGATGCGCTTCTTGGGGTTGCCGTCGCCCGACAGCCCTGAACTCACCGGTTTGAGCCCCTCGCCGCTGATGGCGACTATTTCGCCACTTTGCAGCGCGGCAACTACCTTGCGCGGGCTTGCTTCGAGTACCACGGCAGCCAGCAACTCGTCGTTGGCCGGGTGTTCGCTCAGCGCCTCGGCAATTCGGGCGTCCACTTCCTTGTCATCGCCCGGCAGGTCAGCATAGCCTTCGGGTCCCCGGTAGACCTGGCGGCGCTCGAAAGTCATGATGCCCCGGCGCAAGGCGCGATAGGCAGCGTTCTGTTCTTCCGCATTGATCGTCAAGTAGACGTTCAGTCCGCGTGAATAGGCATCATCCCCATATTGGCTGTAGATCAATTGCCGGGCCGATTCGGCGACGAATTCTGCATGGTAGGTCGACTCGTTGACCTGGCGGTAACGCAGCGTCTGCGCCTTGGCGATATTGCGCTGCGTCTCGGTGATGTAACCGTTGTCCAGCATGCGCTCGATGATGTATTGCTGGCGGATATTGGCGCGGCGCGGGTTGTTGATCGGGTTGTATGCCGAGGGCGCTTTGGGCAGTCCGGCGAGCATGGCAGCTTCGGCGATCGAGAGCTCATGCAGGGGTTTGCCGAAATAGACTTCGCTGGCCGCGGCAAAGCCATAGGCGCGATGACCGAGAAAGATCTGGTTCATGTAGATCTCGAGAATCTGCTCCTTGCTGAGGGCTCTTTCGATTTTCAGCGCCAGCAGAATTTCATAGATTTTGCGCGAAAAAGTCTTCTCCTTGGAGAGATAGAAGTTGCGGGCGACCTGCATCGTGATCGTCGATGCACCCTGGCTGCGCGACTCGCCGAAGTTGGCCAGACCGGCGCGCACGATGCCTAGATAGTCGACACCGCCATGCTGATAAAAGCGCGCATCTTCGATCGACAGCACAGCATCCTGCATCACCTTCGGAATTTCCTTGATCGGCAGGTAGTTGCGGCGCTCCTCGCCGAATTCGGCCAGCAACTGGCCATCACTCGACAGCACGCGCAAAGGCAGCTTCGGCATGTAGTCGGTCAAGCCGCTGATGTCGGGCAGATTCGGGTAGGCCATGGCCATCGCCAATGTCACCAGCAGCGCGACTCCGGCCGTGCCGGCGAACGCCAGCCCCACCAGCCAAAGCATGGCGCGCCCGAGCAAATTCAAGCCGCTTCGGCCTGCGGCGAGGCTTGTTTCAGGCTTGTGGCTCGCAGGGGACTTTTTTCTGGCGTCGCTCATGGGTATTCCGGTTCTGTCGGCCGATTATAGAAAGCCTCGGCCGTGCCGCGTCTGGCAGCTGATTCAACAGCCAGGCTGCGCTGTGCTGGATGAGCTTGCGGGGTGCCGACTGGGGTCCCGGCGCAACGTTGCGCCGGCATCGTTGCCAGTTATCAATGGCCGGCGATTGCGGGTTCCGAAAATGGCTTATGGGCATATTTGACCTGATGTTGCGACGCAAGCACTCGCCGATGATTGGCTTGGACATCAGTTCGTCGAGTGCGAAGCTGGTGGAGTTGGGCCAGACTGCAGACGGCCAGATCTTGCTTGAGCGTTTTGCGAGCGAACCGTTCGAAAAAGGCTGGATCACCGACGGGCAGATCGAGAAGTTTGACGAGGTCGCCGCGGCCTTGCGCCGGGTCGTCGCACGCAGCGGCACCAGCGCTCGCGATGCCGCCTTGGCCATGCCGCAATCAGCGGTCATCACCAAGAAAATCGTGCTGCCCGCCGGCCTGCGCGAAGAAATGCTCGAGTTGCAGGTCGAAGCGGAAGCTGATCAATACATTCCTTTCCCACTCGATGAAGTAAGCCTGGATTTTTATGTCATTGGTCCTTGCCCGACTTCGCCGGGGGACGTCGATGTCTTGATCGCAGCTTCGCGCAAGGATCGGGTACAGGATCGGCAGGGCCTGGCTGAAGCTGCGGGGCTGCATCCGGTCATTCTTGACATCGAATCGCATGCGGCTCGCCGCGCCATGGGCCGCTTGATCGCCAAACTCCCCGATGGTGGCAAGGGCGCGCTGGTGGCCTTGTTTGAAATCGGTTCTGAAACAACCAGCCTCAAGGTCCTGCACGATGAAGACATGGTGTTTGACCGCGACCAGGCGTTCGGCGGCGCGCAGTTGACTCTGCTGATTTCGCGTCAATATGGTTTTTCGTTCGCAGAAGCCGAACAGAAAAAACTTGCCAATGAATTGCCGCTGGACTTTGGCGCCCTGGTGCTCAAACCCTTCGTCGATAGCTTGGCTCAAGAGGTGGGGCGTGCGCTGCAATATTTCTTTACCAGCACGCCCTATCACCAGGTCGACTGGGTGATGTTGGCGGGCGGCACGGCGGCCCTGACTGGGCTGAGTGAGCGAATCACGGCCGAGACCGGATTTGCCTGCAAGGTGGTCAATCCCTTCGCCGACATGGTCTTCGGTCCAGCCGTGCGGGAAGCCAAATTGCAGCGCGAGGCGCCTGCCTACCTGACAGCTTGCGGCTTGGCGATGCGGAGGTTTTTCCGGTGATTCTGATCAACCTGCTGCCTTATCGACAGGAGCTGCGCCGGCGCCGTCAGTCCGCATTTTTTGTTGGCCTGGGCTTGGCAGCGCTGGTCGGTGCTGCTGCGGTGATGGCCGGCTTTGCCTTGCTGGAGGAGTTGACCGCACAGCAGCAGCGCCGCAATGCCTATCTCAGCAACGAGATCGCAAGGCTTGAGTCCCAGATCAAGGACATCGCGATGCTACGGCTTGAAATCGGTGCGCTGAAGTCGCGCCAGCGCGCCGTCGAGGATTTGCAGGCTGACCGCAATACGCCGGTACACCTGCTCAACGAACTCGCCCGACAGGTACCGGAAGGTGTTTACCTGACAGCGATTCGCCAAGCTGACAAGTTGGTGACCATCAGCGGCATTGCCCAGTCGAATGAGCGGGTGTCGGAGTTCCTGCGCAATGCCTCGCGCAATTCCGACTGGCTTGAACAGCCTGAGCTGGTCGAAATCAAGGGGGTCAACCCGGCTGTCAGCAGCCGTGAGCAAAGGCGCTGGTTCGAGTTCTCTTTGCGAGTTTCGATCAAGTCGCCTGCAGCGGTCATGCCAGCAAGCGGGAAGTCCTGAAAACATGGCGACCAAGGCGGCCAGGATCAAATTTGACTTCGGCTACCGCTTGGCGGCGGTCGCAGATCAGTTTCGCGAGTTGAATCCCAATCAAACCGGTCAATGGCCTTGGCTGCCCAAGTTGACTGTATTTTTTGCCTTGGCCTTGCTGGTGTTGATGCTGGGCTGGTTGCTGATCCTGGCCGACGGGCAGGCCGAGCTTGAGGCTGCCCGCGATCGCGAACCAGTTTTGCAGCGTGACTTTCAGGCCAAGCTGGTGCAGGCCGTCAACCTGCCGGAGTTGCGCAAGCAGAAAATCCAGGTCGAGGACTATGTGACCCGCCTTGAGAAGCAGTTGCCGGGCAAGGCCGAGATGGACGCGTTGCTGTCCGACATCAACCAGGCCGGGATCGGGCGCGGCCTGCAGTTCGAGCTGTTTCGTCCGGGACAAGTGTTGGTCAGGGACTATTACGCCGAACTGCCGATCGCGCTGCGGGTCAGCGGGCGCTATCACGACATCGGTGCATTCGCGGCTGACGTGGCCAAGCTCTCCCGTATCGTCACCTTGCACAACCTCGTGGTGCTGGCACCGACTGGCAAGGATGCGGGCGGCAACCTCGGCATGGAAGCGACGGTGCGCACTTACCGCTACCTGGATCCGGGCGAGGTCATCGAACAGAAAAAAATCAGTGCCAAAGCGGCAGCAGGAGTCAGGAAATGAGCAGATCAATGCTCGCCTTGTTGGCCGGCCTGATGCTTGGTGGCTGTTCGGCCGATCTGGATCAATTGCAGCAATGGCTCGAGCAACAGCGCCGGCAGGTCAACCCCAATATTGCGCCGCTGCTGCCACCCAAGGAATTCCTGCCGCAGGCTTACGAAGGTGGCTCAGGCCTGGATCCATTCAACCTGCAAAAACTCGCATTCGCTGCCAACCAGGATGCAGGGCTGCAAAGCTCGCTGTTGAGCGCCGAACTGAAGCGTCAGCGCGAGCCGCTGGAACTGTTTCCGCTCGACAGCATGACGATGGTCGGCAGCATCGAGCAGCACAAGCAGCGTTATGGCTTGCTGCGTATTGACCAGTTGCTCTACCGGGTCAGTACGGGTAACTATCTCGGGCAGAACTTCGGCCGCGTGATCGCGATCAGTGAAACCAGCATCAGCTTGCGCGAAGTCGTCCAGGATGCCGCCGGTGAATGGGTTGAGCGCAGCAGCACGCTCCAATTGCAGGAGAAAGCGCGATGAAAATCCATCAATTTTTCAGATCATGGCGAATCGCTGCAATGGTCGGGGCGCTGAACCTTGCCGCTGTGCTGCCGGCCCTGGGGCAGACGATCATCAAGTCGATCGACAGCACGCAGCAGACGGGCGTCGATATGGTCCGGATCGAGCTCTCCAATTCGCTGACCGAGCTGCCCAAAGGCTTTATTCTGGAAACACCGCCGCGCATTGCGATCGATCTGCCCGGTGCCGCCAATGGTCTCGGTCGCTCGCTGATAGAAATCAACCAAGGCAATTTACGCTCGGCCCAGGTGGTCCAGTCCGGGGAGCGGACCCGCATCGTGCTGAATTTGCGCCAGCCCTCCGGCTATCGCGCGCAGTTGCAGGACAAGGCCCTGCTGCTGCTGCTCGAACCCGGTCCGCAGGCTGGTGCCGTGCATTTCGAAGCCAAGCCGGGCGCTGCAACCCAGCCACTCCAGGATATCGAGTTCCGCCTGGGGCAGAACGGAGCAGGGCGGATCATTGTCAACTTGCCGAACCACCAGGTGGGGGTCGACATCCAGCAAAAGGGCAAGGGTTTGGTGGTTGAATTTCTCCACTCGAGCCTGCCCGAGCGGCTCAGGCGCAAGCTCGATGTCAGCGATTTTGGCAGCCCGGTGCAGACTGTGTCGACCTCGCAAAGCGGTGACCGCGTGCGCATGGTGGTCGAGCCCAGGGGAGCTTGGGAACATAGCGCCTACCAGACCGACAAACAGTTTGTGCTGGAGTTGCGGCCTTTGAAGGTCGATCCGAACAAGCTCACCGCAGGAGTTGGCTTTGCGGGTGAAAAGCTGTCGCTGAATTTCCAGAACATCGAGTTGCGGGCGCTGCTGCAGGTCATCGCCGACTTCAGCAACTTCAATGTGGTGACCAGCGACAGCGTGACCGGCAGCGTCACTTTGCGTTTGAAGGATGTGCCCTGGGATCAGGCGCTCGACATCGTCATGCAGGCCAAGGGACTTGGGCTGCGCAAAGCGGGCAATGTGCTGTGGATCGCGCCCAAGGATGAATTGGCGGCGAAGGAGAAAATCGAACTTGAGTCGAAGGCCCAGTTGGCCAACCTCGAGCCGGTGCGCACCCAGGCGATCCAGCTGAACTACACCAAAGCCGAGGAGGTGGCCAAGGCCTTGAGCGGACAGAATTCGGGCGGCGCCAGCAGCGCAGCGTCGGGCGGGCAGTCAGCGGCGCGCATCATGTCGCCACGCGGCAGCGTGATCTTCGAGACCCGCACCAACCAGCTTTTTGTCACCGATGTCACTTCGAAAATTGAAGAAATCCAGGCGCTGATTGCCAGGATCGACATCGCGGTGCGCCAGGTGCTGATCGAAGCACGCATTGTCGAGGCCGATGACAAGTTCGGCAGTTCATTGGGCGTCCGGTTAGGGAGCCAGGATCTGCGTGGCTTGCAGGGGGGCATTCCCGGCTACAGGCTGAGTGGCAACAACTACGCGACCTTCGGCGGCAATTACAACGGTGTCGGTTATCAGACCAAGCAGACATCAGTGAGCGATTTCAACAATACGCAGTTTGTCAATCTGCCTGCGAATGTGTCGTCCGACAGCTTCGGCGGCGCCAACGCGGCATCCTTCGCGGTTTCGCTCTTCAGCGCCACCGCGAACCGCTTTCTGAATCTGGAGCTGTCTGCCTTGGAGGCCGATGGCAAGGGCAAGATTGTCTCGAGTCCACGCGTGATCACTGCGGATCAGGTCAAGGCCTTGATCGAGCAGGGCGAGGAGTTGCCCTACCAGGTCGCGACCTCCAGCGGTGCGACCTCGATCCAGTTTCGCAAGGCCAATTTGAAGCTTGAAGTCACGCCGCAGATCACCCCCGAGGGCAATGTGATCCTGAGTGTCGACATCAACAAGGACAGCCGAGGCACGCTGACGCCGCAGGGATATTCGATCAATACCAAGCATGTGCAGACCCAGGTGCTGGTAGAAAACGGCGGCACGGTGGTGATCGGGGGGATTTTTACCCAGGATGAGCGCGAGGATATTTCCAAGGTGCCGGTGCTGGGCGACATGCCTTACCTCGGCAATTTGTTCAAGAACAAGGCGCGCATTTCAAGCAAGACCGAATTGCTGATTTTTCTGACGCCGAAGGTTGTCACTGACCAGGCAACGATGCGTTGAAGGCCGTTCCTCAGGTGCCGGCATTGCGGGAGTTGAGCCAAATGAGACAGATTTTTCTAACCATGAACTTCTTGACGAAAGCACTCGCCAGCCTGGTTCTGCTGGCGGGCCTTCAGGCTTGCGGGGGTGGGCAAAATGCTGGCACGCCCTTGCTCGGTTCCGGAGTTGCCGGCGCTGCAGCTTCAGGCAGTTTGCTGGATCTCGCATTGACTGCCGATAAGGCGAGCTTGCCCAATTCAGGTGAGGAGGTACTGACCTTGACGGTGACCGCAATCGGCGCCGGCAATGCGGCTTTGACCGGCGTGGCCACACCGGTGACGCTCGAAGTCGATGCCGGCGCCTTGGTGACCTTGTCCTCGAACCTGACCAATCTGGCCGATGGCAAGCTCAGCGCCACGATCTCGCTGATCGACAAGACGAGCCGGACCGTCAACGTCACCGCCAGGAGCGGGGCGCTGGTCAGGAGCTTGACGTTCAAGGTGCTGGACAGCATCACGGGCAGCGCCGTCGCCGATCTGTCCCTGGTGGTCGACAAGTCGACGTTGCCCAATACCGGGGCAGAACAATCCAGCATCACCGTCACTGCGCTTGATGCTGCAAGGTCTGCACTCGGCGGCATTGCAGTCAACCTGCAGTTGATTGACAGCGGCGACGCGATCATCCTTGACCCGACCAAGACGATGACTGACGCGCTGACCGGCCAGTTGACTCGCCGTTTGAGCTTGCAGAACATCAAGTCCAACCGCACCATTTCGGTCAAGGCGATCAGCGGCACGGTGTCGCGAACGGTCACGGTCGACATCATCGATCCGCCTGCCGGGACGGTGCTGACGGCCAGCGATCTGAGCCTCGCGTTGAGCAAGTCCAGCATTGGAAACTCGGGCAGCGAGACAGTCAGCGTGACGGCCAAAGCCGTTGATGCGAACCGCAATGTCGTCGCCGGTATCGATGTCTTGTTCAAGGTCAGCAACAATGCAATCCTGACGCCCATCAACACCAAGACCGACGCCAAAGGGGAAGCCAAGGCGACGGTCGAGATCGGGACGGATCGGTCGAACAGAATCGTCCAGGTGTCGGCCCAAAGCCAGGGTCTGCTGCGCGTGGCGCCACTCGAGGTGACCGGTGCCAGATTGCAAGCCACAGTGACTCCGGCAAGTCGTTTGGCCGGTCAAGCAGGTCAGGTGGCCTATGCCCTGCTTGACATCAATGGCAGCCCGATGGCGGCTGCTGCGATCAGCGCAGCCGGCCCGGGGACTGCTTCGGGCAGCGGCAGCACCGACGCGCAGGGCCGCTGGACCTATCAATATATTGCCGAAGGGGCGGGATCGATGCCGATCAACGCTTCAGCCGGCGGGGTCTCGACCAGGTCCTATGTCAACGTGGGTGCACAACCGGGGCCGCTGCCGGTCGGGACGGTGATCCTGTCGGCCACGATGACGCTGGACCCATTGGTCATCAAGGTCAATCAAGTCGGCAGCGATGCCAACCGCGCCGAGATCCGCCTGCTATTCCGTGGCTTGAAAAATGCACCGATCGAAAACCTGCGGGTGCGTGTCGGCCTGGCTTCGAATAGTTCGATTGATGGCAGGCTCAGCGTCAACGAGTCCGATCCGCCGCTGTTGTCCGACCAGAATGGCGTCGTTGCGCTGAGCTTTATCGCCGGCGAACGCGCCAGCCCGACTGGCGGTGTAAAGATCTCGGCCTGCTATGGACTTGCGGACAACCTTGGAACCAGCGCCGATGGATGCAGCAATGGGTTTTCAAGCAACCAGGTCGCAGTGACAGTGGTCGAATCGCCGATTTCGATTTCGATCGGCAGCGACGATTCGATTGCCTTGGGGGACACCGGCCTGACTTATGTCAGCAAGTTCAGCTTGCTGGTGGTCGATGCAGCGGGCAATCCGAAATCAGACGTGCAAGTCACGCCAATGATCGACTTGCTCGGCTATGCCAAGGGCCAATGGTTGTTCAGTTCGATCGACAAGAAATGGGTCATTCCACTTGACCTTGTTACCGGTCAGCCGATCTTACTGAAATGTCCGAATGAGGACCGCCTTGACCCTGACGGCAGCCGCAACGGAGCGATTGAAGCCGGGGAAGACATCAACGGCAATCTGCAGCTTGACCCGCGCAAGTCGGATGTATCGATCAGCATGTCTGGCAGCACCAGGACCGACAGCAACGGTCTGGCGATATTGCGAATTGAATATCCAAAGAGCGTGGCGACCTGGGTGCGCTACTCGATTCATGTCAGCGCTCCCGGAGTGATCAGCCCCCCGGCCTGGTATGGCCGTTATGAGGAGCGCTGGCTGTCTGCACCGGTTTCGGTTTTCAAGTCCGAGGGCGAACCGGCATTTCGTGTCAGCCCATATGGCTTGGACTCGACTGGAACCCCGGGTTCAACCGATACTGCGGCTCTCGGCTCAGGCTGCTACAGCAAGAATTGATCTTGGTGCCCAATCGATTGAATATCGCCCTCGTCGGCATGCCGGGAGGCGGGAAGTCCACTGTCGGCCGGCAACTGGCTCGCCAACTTGGCATCACCTTCATCGATTCGGATGCGGTGATCGAGTTGCGCCTTGGCGAGCCGATCCGCGCTTTTTTCGACCGCGCCGGTGAGGCAGCCTTCCGCGATGTCGAGGGCGAAGTGCTGGCAGAAATCCTGACGCGCGACGGCGATTTCGTGCTGGCGACCGGTGGTGGTGCGGTGCTGCGAGAAAGCAACCGGGATCGGCTGAAAACGAGCACCACGGTGCTCTATCTGCGCAGTTCGCCGGAGGAGTTGTTCCGCCGTTTGCGCCACGATACTCAACGTCCGCTGCTGCAGGTGCGCGACCCGCTGCAGACCTTGCGCGAGCTGTTTGCCAAGCGCGACCCGCTGTATCGGCAATGTGCGCATTACACGCTCGATACCGGCCGCCCTTCGGTTCACGGCTTGGTCAATATGGCCTTGATGCAACTCGAACTCGCTGGCGTCATCGATCCGTCGCGAGTAGCGGCAAAAGTCGGCGCCGAGCCGCAATAGGCGATGGCAGCGACCCGCTCGCCGCCCGTAAACTTCGCCCATGAATGCTGAATCCGCTCCGCCGACCGATCGTCCCGCGACCCAGACCGTTGCCATTGAGCTCGACTTGCGTGGCTACGACATCCTGATTGGCTCTGGCCTGCTCGATGCTGAAGCTAGTTGGGAAGGCCTGCCGCGCGCTGCGGCCGCCCTGATCGTCAGCAATGAAACAGTCGCGCCGCTGTATCTGGAGCGACTGCGTGCCAGTCTGCTGAAGGTCTATCCGCGCGTCGAAGCGGTGCTGCTGGCTGATGGCGAGGAATTCAAGGATTGGGATTCGCTGAACCGTATCTTCGACCATTTGCTGGGCGGCGCGATGGATCGCAAGACCGTGCTGTTCGCGCTTGGCGGCGGTGTCGTCGGCGACATGACAGGATTTGCCGCTGCGGTCTATATGCGCGGCGTGCCCTTTGTACAGGTCGCCACGACCTTGTTGGCGCAAGTCGATTCATCGGTCGGCGGCAAGACCGCCATCAACCATCCGCTGGGCAAGAACATGATCGGGGCTTTTTATCAGCCGGCGCGGGTCATCGCCGACCTCGATACGCTCGATACCTTGCCGGCCCGCGAGTTGTCAGCCGGCTTGGCCGAAATCATCAAATACGGCCCGATCGCCGATGCTGCATTTCTCGAATGGATCGAGGTCAACCTTGAGGCGCTGCTGGCGCGCGACAAGACGGCGCTGGCCTATGCGGTCAAGCGCTGCTGCGAGATCAAGGCTTGGGTGGTCGGTCAGGACGAACGCGAACAGGGTTTGCGTGCGATCCTCAATTTCGGCCATACCTTTGGCCATGCGATCGAAACCGGCCTCGGCTATGGGGAATGGCTGCATGGCGAGGCAGTTGGATGCGGCATGGTGATGGCCAGTGATCTGTCGGTCAGGATGGGACTG
>CAMDHE010000113.1 GCA_945898095.1 Roseateles toxinivorans
TGCCGGGTTTGACACGTGACACCAGTTCCTTGGTCAAGACATTGCCCTGAACGATTTCCATCCGGTACGGTGTGACCAGGCCCAGCACCTTGTCGCCTGCCACCGAGGGCAGCGAATTCAGCGACGGCAAGTTTGAGCAGGCGCTGACGAACATGCTGAAGGCAAAAGTCAAGGCAAGCCGACTCAGGCGATCGGGAGAGGCAATAGATTGATTCAGACGCATGATTGGGGCTTTGAGAGTCGAGGCTGTGACCAAGGCCGGAGCTGGCTATGATCAGCCGATTCTAGCGGCAGGCCCATGGGGGGCGGTGCCGACCCCAACAAGCCATGACCCGGACCGAAGAGATCAAGAACAGCGGGCTCAAAGCGACGCTGCCGCGCATCAAGATTCTGGAGCTTTTTCAGAAGACCTTGCTGCGCCACATGACTGCTGAGGATGTCTACAAGGCCTTGCTTTCCGAGGGCGCCGACATCGGTCTGGCGACGGTTTACCGCGTATTGACCCAGTTCGAGCAGGCGGGCTTGCTGACGCGCAATCATTTCGAGTCGGGCAAGTCTGTCTTCGAGCTCAACGAAGGCCATCACCACGACCATCTGGTCTGTCTGACCTGCGGTCGGGTCGAAGAGTTCTTTGACGCCGAGATCGAAGCCCGTCAGCATGCGATCGCCAAGGAGCGGGGGTTCGAGTTGCAGGAACATGCCCTTTCTCTTTATGCCGCCTGCATCAAGCCCGACTGCCCGCGCAAGCCCTGACGGGTCTGAAAACGGTCAGTTATCGTCCAGTTGACCGTTCTCGATCGCGCGTTGGTGGCGTTCGACGAACTCGCGGTAGGTGTCGATGCCGCGCAACTGCAGGATCGTGTTGCGTACCGCAGCTTCCACCAGCACGGCCAGATTGCGACCAGCGTCAACCGCGATCACCACCTTGCGCACCGGCGTACTCAGCACATCCTCGTACAAGGGCTCATAGGGCATGCGTTCGAATTCACGCTCCATGGTTTCCTTGCGCACCAAGTGAACGATCAGCTTGAGGCGCATTTTGCGGCGCACGGCGGTCTCGCCGAAGATCGCCCGGATGTCAAGCAGGCCGATGCCGCGGACTTCGAGCAAATTCATCAACAGTTCGGGGCAGCGGCCTTCAATGGCCAGCTGCGAAATACGGAAAAGATCGACCGCGTCATCAGCCACCAGCCCATGGCCGCGCGAAATCAGCTCCAGGCCCAGCTCACTTTTCCCAAGGCCTGATTCACCGGTGAGCAGCACGCCCAGACCGAGGATGTCCATGAACACGCCATGGCGCGTCGTGCGATTGGCGAACAACTGCGCCAGGTAAGTCCGCACGACGTCGATCACATGCCCGGCCGATTCGGCGGTCACAAACAAGGGAATCTCGGCGCGATCACACATCGCAACCAGACGCGGCAATGGTTGCTGGCCATCGGCGACGATCAACACCGGTGGCTCCAGCGTGACGATGCGCGAAATCCGCCGCTCCTGTGCTTCGTCCGACACCTGGCTCAGGTAAGCGATTTCCCGGGCGCCGACGATCTGCACCCGGTAAGGATGGATGTAGTTCAGGTAGCCCACCAAATCTGCAGACGACTGCGCATCGCGCACCGCCGCTTCATCGAAAGGCCGTTCGGGATGGGCATGCCCGGCGACCCATTCCCAGCGCAGTACTTGGCGATGCTCTTCAAAAAGCCGGTCGGCACTGATCGATGTGGGTTTCATGGGCGGTGACCGGTACTCAGGCGATTGACTTCAGAGGATGCCAGGCGGCGATCAGACTGTGCACCAAGGCTGCGTCAGGCTCGGACTTGAGCCGATCGCGAAGCTCACGATCGGACAGCATCTCGGCGATTTCGGAAAGAATTTCCAGATGTCGCTGAGTCGCGGCTTCGGGCACCAGCAAGAAAATCAACAGGCTGACCGCTTCCTCGTCGGGCGCATCAAAACCGATCGGTTGCTGGACCCGCAGCACCGCTGCAAGCGGAGTCTTCAGACCCTTGATGCGGCCATGCGGAATCGCGACGCCATGGCCAAGTCCGGTAGAACCGAGGCGCTCGCGCGTGAACAGATTGTCTGCAACCGTGGCTCGCGAAATCGAATGGTTGTTCTCGAACAGCAAGCCCGCCTGTTCAAAGATGCGCTTTTTGCTGGATGCGTCCACATTGACCAGCACATTGCTGGCAGGCAGGATAGCGGCGAGACGATTCATTGAATCAAAGCGTCGATTACGGCTGCACAAGCCTTGGGCGGGACGCTCGGTCGGTGTCTGGGATGGTGATTATAGAAAGCTCCCACCCACATGCGGCGCAAGCTTTGGCTGTCAACTGCATAAATTACGAAAATGCTGCAGTGCAGCAACATAACTTCAGTCCAGATTGCTCGCCGTAAGCTGAGTCTGCGCACCTTCTGAGCCCGGTCACCCAGCAAAAAGGCGGCCGAGGCCGCCTTGACTTCAATCGCTTGCCTTGAATTTCAAGGCGCCAAAGTCTCCAGACGTTTGGCCGAAGCGTGATGATGCTCCTGCACCCGGTCCTTGTGGCGACAGACCTGGCGATCCAGCTTGTCCATCAACTGGTCTATCGCTGCATAAAGATCTTCGGCTGAATGCTCGACAAAGATGTCGCGTCCTTTGACATGGACCGTCACTTCGGCTTTCTGCCGGCGTTCCTTTTCCTTTTGCTTCTCCACCGTGAGCAGGACGTTGATGTCAACGACCTGGTCAAAATGGCGGGTCACCCGATCCAGCTTGGCAATCACATATTCGCGTAAAGCCGGCGTCACTTCCAAATGGTGGCCACTGATTGTCAGATTCATAAAGCCTCCTTTCAAAGGGAGATTCAAAAAAATACGGGGAGGAAATCCAAAGAACGAGGGTGGGATCTGTCTGGGTCTGTCGGTTTCGCTGAATCGCAGCTTTTTTAGTTGATCGGCAAATCCAGTTTGCACCCTTCGCGCGTTTGTGACAAGTTGTTTAAGAAAAATCCTTCTTCTCCCCAGCTGCAGCCAGCGATCGGGTCTGCGCCATCAGCCTTGTCAAACCCAGAATCGCGTCGGTATTTGGCGTTGGCAGACCGAGATGCAGGCCGATCTCGCGCACCGCTCCGACCAGCGCGGCCAGCTCCAGCGGCCGACCGGCCTCCAGATCCTGCAGCATCGAGGTCTTGAATGCCCCCAATTTACGGGTCACCAGATGGCGTTCGGCGGGGGTTTGTTCAACCGCGCAACCGATCTGTGCGCCGATTGCTGCCGCCTCGCGCATCACCCTTGTGACAAAAGCGAGCACCAGCTCATCGTCAAGAATGCGGTCGCAGGTGGCGCCGGTCAGGGCCGAGATCGGGTTGATCGTCATATTGCCCCAGAGCTTGAACCAGATGTCGCGTTGTATCCGGTCGGATACTGTGACCTGGAATCCTGCCTGGCCGAGCAGATCGCCGACTTGCACCAGATCCGCCGTCTGGCCACCCGCTGGCTTGCCGACGATCAGCCCCATGCCCATCACATGCCTGACCAAGCCGGCCTCCGGCGTGGAGCAACTGGCATGGACGACGCAGCCAATCACCCGCTCGACCGGGATCATGGCTGCGATGACCCCGCCCGGGTCGACCGTTTCCAGCTTCAATCCCTTCGCAGCACCTTCGAGCTCGTCGAAAAACCACCAGGGCACGCCGTTCATCGCCATCAGCACCTGCGTTCGAGGCCCGAGCAAAGCCTTGATCGCAGGCGCCAGAGCTGCCAAGGAAGGTCCCTTGACAGCGACGATGACCAGGTCCTGCGGACCCAGATCCAGGGCCGAGTCGCTGGCGACAATCGCTACCTGACTGCGCTGTCCTGCGCTGTCCATGCGCTGCCCATGCTGGCGCAAAGCGGCCAAGGTCGCGCCGCGCGCCAGCGCGCTCAGGTGAACTTCCGGCAAGCGGCCCAGATGGGCGGCAAACCAGCCGCCAATGGCGCCGGCACCAACAATGCAAATTTTCATCGACAAAACCTCCTGGCGCGAGTTTGTCACAAGCTCCCATGAGCTAGGGGCGGCGCTACCGGCCAGCCGCCGCCAAGATCGGGCCTCATTCAAGGAGTCCGCAGATGGCCACGCGCAACAAGCCTCAAGCCGCCCGAACAGTTCAGGGCGTCAACATCAACCCCCTGCAAAGTCTCGATGCCAGGCCCGACCGGCTCGATTTCCGTGATCTCACCTATCGTGCGCCCTTACGATCGCTGCCCGCGCGCTTCCCCGCTGACGAGGAACTGAAACAGTTCCTGCCCGGCTATGTGAAAGCCGGCCTGGTTCTGAACCAGGGCAACGAGGGCGCTTGCACCGGATTCGGACTGGCTTGCGTGACCAACTATCTGCTCTGGCGCCGCCACCTTGAGGACAAGGCCAAAGAAGCGATGGCAGCGGTCAGCCCCCGCATGTTCTACGAATTGGCCAAGCATTACGACGAATGGCCGGGCCAGGACTATGACGGTTCGAGCTGTCGCGGTGCGCTGAAGGGCTGGCACAAGCATGGTGTGTGCAGCGACAGGCATTGGCCTTATCCACTCGACGCCGCTGGCAAGCCTTCATTCGTGCGGCCAAGCGAGGGCTGGGCCAGTGACGCCACAAGACGCCCGCTGGGAGTCTATTACCGCATCGACAAGATGTCGGTGGTCGACCTGCAAGCCGCCATCATGGAAATCGGCGCGGTCTATGTCGCGGCCACCGTGCATGACGGCTGGAGCCGCATGATGCTTGCCAAGCCCTTGAAAGCGCCTAGGCGCCATGCCGAGCTGCCGGTCATCGGTGCGTTGCAGGATCCGGCGCAGACCGGTGGCCATGCTTTTGCCCTGGTCGGCTACAACGAGCGCGGCTTCATCGTGCAGAACTCCTGGGGTGGCAGCTGGGGTGCTGCGGGATTCGCGGTGCTCAGCTACGAGGACTGGGTCACCAACTCGACCGACGCCTGGGCGGTAGCGCTTGGCGTGGCGCAAACGCAGGAGAACAGCGCTGCCCCCCGATCCTCTTCCTACCGTTTGTCACTGGGGCGCTCGATGGGCGGGCTCGCCCGCACTTCGCGTGTCACCAACAATCCGCCCGATGACCCCTGGCCGATCGACCATGAATTCCTGCACAAGCCCTATGAACCCTGGAGCACCGAGCGCGCCTATACCCACACGCTGCTTTCAGGCAATGAGGGGCATTTGATGGTCACCGACTTCACGCGCCAGCGCAGCGACGGCATCGGCCAGGCGCGCGACATCCTGGTGGAGCGCCCGCTGCAATGGATCAAGGGCTCCAAAGGCAAGACCTTGAAACTGGCGATCTACGCCCATGGCGGCTTGAATGCCGAGGCCGAATCGATCCAGCGCATCCGGGTGCTGGCGCCCTATTTCGAAGCCAACGGCGTCTACCCGGTCTTCCTAACATGGAAAACCGGCGTTGCCGAAACCATCTCCGACATGATGGAGGATTGGGTCCAGCATCTGCTGGGCCTTTCAGGCGATCGCGCTAGCGCCTGGCTCGATCTGGGGGACGCCAAGGACCGGGCGATCGAAGCGGCCGGGCGCACCTTGGGTCGCGGCCTGTGGAGCGAAATGCGCGAAAACGCCGCCGGCGGCAGCCAGCCAGGTCATGCGCTGAGCGTCGCCGCGGCCCGATTGCGCGAACTGCGCGAACGCCTGACCCAGGCCGGTGTTGCGCTGGAGTTGCACCTGATCGGCCATTCGGCCGGATCGATCCTGCTCGGCCATCTGCTCGATCAACTGGGCGGCGCTGCGCCATTGCAGGTGCAAACCTGCAACCTCTACGCCGCAGCCTGCTCGAGCGGCTTTGCGGTTCAGCATTACCTCGGCGCCTCGCGCTCGGGCGTGCTGGCTTTGGCGCATTTGCACCTCTATCAGCTCAGCGACAAGAATGAGCGCAATGACGGCTTGCCCAGCGAGAGCAAACCGGTCTACGGCAAGTCGCTGCTCTACCTGGTCTCACGCGCTCTCGATGATGTGCGCAAGCAGCCTTTGCTGGGCATGGAACGGGCCCTGTTGCCCGACTTTGCCAAGGACAAGGAGCAATGGGACCGCAGCGGCATGGCCGCCATGCAGCAATGGCAAGCTGCCTGGAACCCGCTGGCCGCTCAGCATGGGCTGCTGCATAAGGTGGAAACACCGAAGGTCCGCAATACCCGCGAACAAGGCCAGATCAGTGCCACCCATGGCAGTTTCGACAACAACATCGATGTGCTGACCGATACCCTGGCCCGCATCAAGGGTGCGGCGCTGGTGGCACCGCTGGAATGGCTCGATTACTGACGGATTGGCTGCACAATCAGGTCCCAACCAGATTCCCGCAAGGCTGCCCGATGAAATACCTGCACACCATGGTCCGCGTCACCGACCTCGAAGCTTCGCTGAAGTTCTACCGTGACGCACTCGGGCTTGACGAAGTGCGCCGTAGCGAGCATCAGGCCGGGCGCTTCACCCTGGTTTATCTGGCCGCACCCGGCGACCATGACGCCCAGGTCGAGCTGACCTACAACTGGGATGCCGAGGTCTATACCGGCGGGCGCAATTTCGGCCACCTCGCCTTTGCGGTCGAGAATATTTACGCCAGCTGCCAGCGCCTGGCCGAGCATGGCGTCTTGATCAACCGGCCGCCGCGCGATGGTCGTATGGCTTTCGTTCGCTCACCCGACCAGATCTCTATCGAACTGCTGCAAGCCGGCCCGGCACTCGCGCCTTGCGAGCCCTGGACTTCGATGCCCAATACCGGCAACTGGTAAGCCGTCCCCAGCTTGTTTTCAACCGAGGAACTGCCATGACTGTTTGCCCGATCGCCATCGTTGCCGGCTGCAAGAAATGCCCGGCCTACTCGATCTGCCCGCTGAAATCGGTACTCGGTGACGAGCCCAAGGTCGATTGCGTCAAAGCTGAAGACGAGAACAAGCCGAAGGGCTGAGCCTCAGCGCATCTCGCGCCAGCTGAAGCTGCGCGTCGGCATCTCGCATTGAAAGGGCTTCTCGGCCGGTTGGGCGCAGCCGGCGAGAAATTCGTCGCCAATCGGGTTGCGGAATTCGCGCAAGCGCTGCACCACATAGCGGGCACGCTCGTCATCGCCGGTGGCATGCAGCGACTTGGCCCAGGACTCCATCAGCTGTTCCGCTTGCACCCGCAAGCACTCGCTGACGACCCACACCAAACAAGCCCGGCGCATCTTGTACTGTCGCACAGCCCTCATCTAAGCTCGGCTAAGTGGGGGTCAGGGCGGACGCTGTCTACTGTGCGTGTCGATCGGTTTGCGGTGCACCTCTTGGCGTTGCGATGAGCGATGCTTGGGACCGAAAAACGCGGCTTACTCGACCTTGATGTTCGCCTCTTTGACCAGTTTTCCCCACTTTGCCGTCTCTGCTTTGATATACGCATCGGCCTCCGCGGGACTGGTCTGAATGATGTCCATGCCGAGCGAGAACAACTTCTCCTGGACTGCGCTCGACTTCAGCACCTGCGCTGATGCGGCGCTCAATTTCTCGACGACATCGCCCGGGGTGGCCGACGGGACTAGCAGGCCGTACCAACCGTACGCTTCGAATCCGGGCAGGCCGGACTGGGCTATGGTGGGGACCTGCTCCATGCCACGCATCGGCTTGAGCGAAGTCACGCCGAGAGGCACGAGCCGCCCGCTTTCGACGTGCTGTCGAACAACCAGCGGGCTGATGAACGCCACTGGCGTGCGACCGGCCAGCAAGTCGGGCATCAACTCGCCCGTCCCCTTGTAGGGGATATGCAGGAGATCGACTCCGGCGCTCCGTTTGAAGAATTCACCCGCCAGGTGCAGCGAAGTACCGATGCCGCCACTTGCGTAGGCAATGCTTCCAGGCTTGGATTTGGCAGCTGCAATGAGCTCTGCGACGGATTTCAGGCCCAAGCTTGAGTGTGCAACGAGCACAAGAGGACCCTGCGCAACGATCGAAATCGGCTTGAAGTCTGTGATCGCGTAGGGCACCTTCGCGAAGATGTATGGATTGACCGCGAAGGGGATGCCTGGAAGCAGCACGGTGTAGCCGTCGGCCGCGGCCTTGGCGGCGTAGCCGGTCGCTGTGTTTCCTCCGGCGCCCGGACGGTTCTCGACGATGATCTGTTGCCCGAGCACCTTGGACAGCTCAGGCGCCATGGTGCGCGCGATGACATCGTTCGGCCCACCGGGCGGATAGGGTACCACAAGTGTCACGGGGCGAGACGGGTAGTCGCTGGCGAAGGCGACTGGACCGGTGACCCAGCCCGCCACAGCGGACAGCGCAGCTACGCAGTAGCCCAGAATTTGGCGCATCTTTGCTTACCTTTGGTTCATGTTGAGAAGAGTCAGAACTTAACTCGCAGGCATTACGCGTACACGGTCTCGAAGTGGCGCGGGATGAGTACCTTCGTCTTCGGTGAAGCCTTGTGCACCTCGCGCGCAAAGACTTCTGCCTGTTCCAACTGCACATCCTGAGAGGCACCATAAGGTGAAGATTGCAAATCCCAATGCGTGGAAATGACCAGGGGCGGCTTTCCCAGTGCCCGTACCAAGCGTCCCGTATAGTCATGCACCTGCATGCGCCAGGGTGATGAAGGAATCAGAGCGACTGTCGGTTCGAGGCCCTCCATTTCACGTTCAATGTAGTTCATCGAACAGAGTACGAGAATGCGGTGCGCGGCAAACCGAATTAGGTAGGCCAGCGTCCCGCCCTCGACATAGTCCTCGAGGCGTGGCGGCCCTTTGAAGTCGCGTGGAACTTCACGACCGTCGTAATACCTGCAGTTGTCCCAGAGTGAGTAAGGACTCGGGATCACCAGAGAGGAGTGCAGGCTGGGTATCGCCTTGACCGAGATGGCCCCGAAATCGAAATCGTCGCCGCCGCGCACCGGTATGAGTTGCCGGTCGGGCACACCTGAAGCCCGAGCTAGGTTCGCCGTGCTCTCCGTGCCAATCACGATCGCGCCCGTCTTCTTCGCGATGTACGGCATGTCCATGCAGTGGTTGAAGTGCGAATGCGAGATCAGGATGAAATTCGCATCCGTCACGTGCTTATCGATCATCGCCGTGTCCGAAACCGGAACCTCGTCGTAGCGGTAGACGTGGCGTGGATCGTTGGATGGCGGAGGAAACGACGTTCCAAAGACCTTTACCGTCCGAAGTCTCGAGAAGTAGGGGTCCACATAAACGGTCGTCTTGCCGTCGGTGATTCGCCATGCCGCGGCGCCGAAGTGCGTCAGCTGAAGGCCTCCAGGGGCAGTGTCCGTCTTCGCACGCCGCTGGGACGCCTTCGATGTCTCTCTCATTGCGCTTCTTCTCCTGTTGGGCCGAAAATTTGAGGCTGCCTTCGCGAAGGTGGGCTGCATCAACGCATGAACGACAACCGACAAGACCCATCGCATGGTCGCATGCTCGCCAGTGCGGAGGCGGCAAGCACCGGGGCTTAACTCGGTGTAGGTCAGCGGAACTCTTCGCGAGAACCCGTCTGACGGGCAGGGTAACGGATAGGAAATTCAAAATTCAACCGCCGCACCTTAAGTCTGACACCCCTGGAACGGTTGGGCCATCCGGTTTTTCCCTTGGCAAGGCCAGCTTCGCATGGCTGAGGCGCCTGGCGCGCTGCCAGCATCAACTCTTGACGAACGACGCTCTTTTGGGCCGACTCTTGATGTGAGTGGCCAGTAACAGCGCAGCCATTTTCTGTGTCACCCATAGCGATCACTTTGGCCGACCCACCGACCGGCCGACAGTTACCAAGAAATGTGCTGATCGAACTGGTCATCAGGAGCGACCTGCGGCACAAAGTCCCAATCTGGTTCTCGCCCGCCAGCAGCCTCTGATTGCGGCGCATCACAGTCCTCCCACAGCGGCGGGCCGCGTGCCGGCGCAATATGTTTTGAAGAGGCGCGGGGCCTCAGGCTCGGCGCCGATGTGCGTCAGTGTTTTGCGGACCTCAGGGCCATCGGTGATGAATGCGATCAGATTCATTTGGCCTCCGCACTGAGGACACAGCAGCGGAAAAACCTCGTAGATCCGCGCCATCAACGCCGCCCACAGGTAGCGCGCCGCTGAGGCTCGCTCGGGTGCAACGGGTTCAGTTTGGCTGGCTTGTGCTGGGCTCCCGCCGCCGCCTATGACTGGCGCGTCGACGACAGTTTCGTCGGCCGCCAGTTGGGTCATACTCGATCTGCCCGCTGAAGTCGGTACTCGGTGACGAGCCCAAGGCCGATTGCGTCAAAGCTGAAGACGAGAACAAGCCGAAGGGCTGAGCCTCAGCGCATCTCGCGCCAGCTGAAGCTGCGCGTCGGCATCTCGCATTGAAACGGCTTCTCGGCCGGTTGCGCGCAGCCGGCGAGGAATTCGTCACCAATCGGGTTGCGGAATTCACGCAAGCGCTGCACCACATGGCGGGCACGCTCGTCATCGCCGGTGGCATGCAGCGACTTGGCCCAGGACTCCATCAGCCTGGCGTCGATCAGGCTGTGCGCGGTGCGCTTGGCTGCCTCGAGCGCCGCCAAGCCAGGCGCCAGACTGGTGGCAGCAGCGTAATCGGCCTGGGTCGAAAACAGCAGCGTCCGCTGTCCCACAGCGATGCGCTGCTCCAGCGGCTGCGCGTTGGCGCTCGACACATAGATGTCGACGATGCGCAGGTATTCAGTCACGCTGTAAATGCTGCCCGCCAGCATCAGCAGACCGGCCAAGGGCAAAGCCTGCGCCATCGACCTTGACCGCGGCCCGGGTCGTCCCAGCGCGATACCGAAAGCAAATGCGGTCGGCAGCAGGAAATAGGCATACCAGAGCGGATATTCCAGCAGGCTGTGCAAGCCGATCATCAGCACCAGCATGAAGGCACAGCGCCGCATCAGCGCTTCCTGTCCCTGGGCTTTGATGCTGAAAGCTGCCCACAGCGCCCAGCCCAGCAAACCCAGCACAGTCAGGCTCAGTGGCAGGCCCAGTTCAACCGCCAACTGCATCGGCAGGTTATGCGTGTGGTCGAAAAAGGCAATCGGCCGCTGCGGGAACGGGCTCATGCTCCAGGCCAGATTGAACTGCCCCCAGCCGACACCGGTCAACGGATTGGATTTCAGCAGCTCCCAGGCATTGGCCAGGATGGCCAGCCTCGACGGCGATCCTGCGCCTTCGGCCAGGCGCGACTCGGCGCCGAAGGCATGGCCGCCGGCATTGGCCCAGAAGGAGATCAGCCACCAGCACAAGACCAGCATCAAGGGCGTGGCCAGCAGGCTCAGCTTCGAAGCCCGGCTCAGCTTGCGGTCGAGCGCGCCCCAGAAAGCCAGAATCAAAACGGCCAGCATGCCGGTGCGCGAGGCGCTCAACACCACAGCCAAGACCAAGCCCAGCAGCAGCGCCGGCAAGGTGATAGCGCCGCCGATTTTTTTCAGCCGGCCGCCTTCAGCCAGATAGACCGCCGCCACGCAGGACCACATCAACAAGCTGGCCAGATGGTTGGGCTGGCGCAGATTGCCGACTGCGCGGCCCGGAATACCCGACCTCGCGATGATCTGGCCGTCGGCCCAGTCGGGCGCAAAGACCTGCACCAAGCTGACCCACAGGCTCAGCAGACCCGCCGCCAACAAGCTCCAGCAGAAAATCTCGAACCAATCGAGCCGCGCCTGGTCGTCGAGACCTTGGCCCGCCAGCAAGACCAGCAGCGCCGCGGTGATCATGGCGCTGCCCGACAAGGCCAGCGACATCGGCAGCCCGGTAAGCCATGACAGGCCGGGTGCGGCAAGCAGCAACAGCAAGGCCCAGACCGCTGCGCCACCTTGCCAGCGCGGCTGCGAACGACCCAGACAGACCAGCACCAAGCCCCATCCGGCGAATGCCGTCAACTGGTTGAACAAGGTCGCCGAAGGCGTCAGGTTATAGGCGAGCAGCGGTGCAACGGTGCAGGCCAGCAGCATGGCTGCCAAGGCAAACAGGCTGCTGCGCGGCGAACTGGAATCAATTGAATTGGCCATGAGGCCGCATCATCACATGCCGCAGCGGTCTTGGCAGACCCAGACCAGGGTCGAAACCGGGGTCAGAGTGGCAATTCGGTGTAATAACGCCCGCCATGGAAAATCAGCGGCATCGCACCCTCGCGGCGGCTGCAGCTTTCGACCTCGCCGACAAAGATGACATGGTCGCCCTCCTCGTACTGGCTGCGGTTGGCGCATTCGAACACCGCTGCGACACCGTCGAGCACCGGCGCACCGCCCGCGCCCTCGCGCCAGCTGACGCCGGCAAAGCGGTCGATGTCGCGGGTGGCAAAACGCTGCGCCAACGCCATCTGGTCAGCTGCCAGAATGTTGATCGCGTAATGCGAGCCCTGGCTGAATACCGGCATCGTGCCGGCCTTTTGAGACAGGCTCCACAACACCAGCGGCGGCGCCAACGAGACCGAATTGAACGAATTGGCCGTCAATCCGACCAGGCTGCCATCCTGCCCACGCGCGGTGACGATCGTCACGCCGGTGGCAAACATGCCCAGAGCGGCACGAAATTGCATTGCATCGGCCGGGGCCGGCTTGATATTTGAGAGGGTTGTCACCATCTCTGGATTGTCCGTGATCCTCGACCTATGCATCAAAATAGGGTCACGCAGCGACATTTCACGCACCCACCATGGACTTCAACCCCGCCGCCAACCCCGACCTGCCCAGCGCACCTTGCCATGGCTTTGGTCAGGCTTGTGTCTGCAGCCAACCTGCTGGCAAGATGAACTCGCGCCGGCTCTTTACCAGCCTGCTCGGCGCGGCGGCGCTGAGCCCGGTGTGGGCGCGCGAAGGCGTCGAAGTCGGCGCCACCAGCCGCATGGCCAATCTGGTGCCGGCCGAACAGGTCGAGAACGCCGGCGCCCAGCAATATCAGCAGATGATGCGCGAAGCTGCACAAGCCCATGCCTTGGCACCCGCCTCGCATCCACAGTTGCAGCGGCTGCGCGCGATTGCCAAGCGTATCGTCCCCTTGGCCATGCCATGGAATCTGCGCGCGCAGCAATGGCGCTGGGAGGTCAACCTGATCGCCAGCCCGCAGCTGAATGCATTTTGCATGCCCGGCGGCAAGATCGCCTTCTATTACGGCATCCTGGAAAAACTCAAGCTCAGCGACGCGGAGGTGGCGACGATCATGGGCCATGAAGTCGCCCATGCGCTGCGCGAGCATGCGCGCGAACGGATGGGCAAGACCCAGGCGACGCGCATCGGCGCCAGCGTTTTATCAAGCGTGCTCGGCCTCGGCCAGCTCGGCGATATGGCGCTGCACATGGGCAGCCAATTGCTGAGTCTGACCTTCAGCCGAGAGGACGAAAGCGAGGCCGATCTGGTCGGCATGGAGTTGGCGGCTCGCGCTGGCTACGACCCCGCTGCGGGCGTCAGCCTGTGGCAGAAGATGGGCGCGATGTCCAAGGGCGCGCCACCGCAATGGCTGTCAACCCATCCCGCCGGGCCGACCAGAATCCGCGACATCCAAGCCAGTCTGCCCAAAGTCGCCGGCCTCTATGCCCGTG
>CAMDHE010000114.1 GCA_945898095.1 Roseateles toxinivorans
GCCGAAGCCGTCGATCGCGGCTGTCATGGTGCCTGGCTCGACACCTTCGAATTCCAGGCCAGAAGTTTCTACGAGCGGATCGGGTACGAATGCTTCGGGCAGTTGCCGGATTACCCACCGGGCTTCTCACGGTTTTTCATGAAGAAGTCGCTCTTGCCAACTGTAGATTGAGGCCCGTCGCTCAAGCGGAACGCCAACGGCAGGAGGCCAGGCCAGTGGTGCAGCGCAGTTCAGCGTCTGCAGCGCCGGGGGCTGAGTCAGTGCGTAGGCGGTCATGGAGGACTGGCCTGTACGTTCCTGACGAAGGATCGGACCAATGACCCGAGCATGAACGCAGTACTGCAGCCAGCTATGAATAGCTACGAGTGCGGACTCAACCTCAGCCTAGGGGTGACGCCACTGGAAAGTCAGATGCCCCAAATGGATCAGTGCGAAGATTGATTTCGCCCCTGAAAACACTTGACCGTCCAAGTTTATCGGGTCGAATAACCTGGGATTTCAGTTGATTCGACGATTGACATTACGTTGGGCGACATTGCGCCATCCCCTCCTACCGCAAGATGAAATACGAGAAGCATCCCTTGTTACGGTACCTGGAAAAATTCGAAGGAATTGTAAATTGGTCCCTGCTTGTACTGATGGCTTGCGTAGTGCTGCTCGCCACAGTCGAGTTAGCGTGGATCCTCGTCAAGGACGTGCTCACCCCGCCCGTGTTCCTGTTGGAAATCCACGAATTGCTGGAACTGTTCAGCCTGTTTCTGTTGGTGCTCATCGGAATCGAGCTGCTTCACTCTGTTAAGACGTTCATCCTTCGCCGGGAGATTCATCTCGAGTCGGTGCTCACGGTGGCGATGATTGCAGTGGCGCGCAAGATCATCGTCCTGGAGCCAAAAGAGTGGCCGGAAGGAACCTTGCTAGGTCTTGCCGCCTTGGTGCTCGCGCTGTTCATCAGCTACTACGTCATGCAGCGCAGTCGCCGGAAGCACGGTAATTCAGATCTGGAGCGCGCGGAATGATCGTCGACTCCAGCGGTACCCCGGCCCTCTATCTCGGATTCATGCTGCTCGTTATCGTCTTGCTGGCGGTGGATTTTCTCGTCCTCAAGTCCCAGGGCGCCCACCGGGTGAGCGTGAAGGAGGCGGCGGCGTGGTCAGTGGTCTGGATCGCTATCGCGCTCGCCTTCTGCGCTTGGTTCTGGTGGTACCTCGACGGACGCTTCGGGCGGGAGGTGGCCAACGAGAAAGCGTTGGAATACCTCGCGGGCTATCTCATCGAGAAGTCGCTCGCCGTGGACAACATCTTCGTATGGATCACTCTCTTCAGCTTTTTCGCGGTGCCCGCAGAGTTCCAAAAACGAGTGCTGCTCTACGGTGTGCTCGGCGCAATCGTCATGCGAACGCTGCTCATCTTTGTTGGCGCGTTGCTGATCGCGCGATTCCACTGGATCCTCTATGTCTTTGGCGTATTCCTCTTACTCACCGGCGTCAAGATGTTGGTGTTCGCCAACCACGAGCCTAATCTGGAAAAGAATCCGATCCTGCGCTGGATGCGCGGCCACATGAAGATCACCAGTGAGTACGAGGGTGAGAAGTTTTTCGTGTTGAAGGAGGGGGTGCGATATGCCACGCCGATGTTCGTGGTGTTGGTGCTGGTGGAGGTCACCGACCTCATCTTCGCGGTGGACTCGATCCCTGCGATCTTCGCCGTGACCAGCGATCCGTTCATCGTCTTCACTTCTAACCTCTTCGCAATCTTGGGTCTTCGGGCCATGTTTTTCTTGCTTGCGGATATGGCCCAGCGCTTCCATCTGCTCAAGTATGGATTGGCGCTCGTCCTGATGTTTATCGGGGTAAAGATGCTGCTGCTCGACATCTACAAGATTCCTGTGGGGATCGCCCTGGGCATCGTCGGATTGATCTTGCTGGTTTCGGTGGCGGCAAGCCTCGTCATGTCGCGCCGCTCCGACCCGGTCGCGCAAGACAAGCGCTGACCAAAAAGACGCGTTTCTTCGTAGAAGTAGTAATGACAGGTGGATTTGACATGACGCCGAACAAGTTGCTCAACCCTCATTTCACCGCCATGAACAACGCAAAACCCAAGGTCGCTATCCCTTGGCATCTATGGGTCGTCGGTGTTGTCGCGCTGCTTTGGAACGCCATGGGCGCGCTTGACTACACCATGACGGAGACCCGGAATGCTGCGTACATGAAGGACTTCACCGCAGAGCAGCTGGCGTATTTCTACAGCTTACCCAAGTGGGTCGTTGCCACGTGGGCTTTAAGCGTTTGGGGAGGCGTAGCTGGTTCAGTCGCTCTTCTGCTGCGCAGCCGCTGGGCCGTACCCATATTCACTTTGTCGCTCGCAACCATGGCCATGACCTTCACCCACAACTTCGTGCTTACCGACGGGCTGGCGGTTATGGGCGGTGCGGCTGCATTGGCATTTACAGCGGCAATTATCGCAGTCGGGGTAGCACTTGTTTTCTATTCGCGTTGGGTTGCTCGCAAGGGCATTCTGCGTTAGCAGTCACGGCGCTGCGGCCTCACTCAGCGTTCAAGCACAGCCCGAGCGGCAGGCCGGCTGGGCGCAGGCTAACTTGTTCAGTTTCCACCAGCTACGGCCAGTCGGCGCCGCGGGCTGAGACAGGGCACGGATCATCCTCGGTACTGGCCGTGCCTGACGAAGGATGGCGCCAATGGCCCAAACATGAACGCAGCCTTGCTGCCAGCCAAGCGCCAAAAACTCAAGTCTTGATCAAGCGCCGTTCATTCGCCCGCAGCCTTGGCGCCCTGCTCGGGTGCAGGCGGCAGATCGGGCTGCACCGGCGCGACGAAGGGGAAGCGCGCCTTGGCCTTGACGCTGGTGGGGCCGGCGCCGCCGGAGCCGCGGATGAAGCGCTTGGATTCGTCGACGAAGGGCTGGTAAGCCCAGTTCGAACCCTGCGGCTCCTGCGCTGCCACTTCGGCCAGAAACAGGCGCTGGCGCTGGCTGGCGAGGATGCGCGCATGCACTTCCTCGGGATCCCAGCCTTGCACCAGTTGGGCATGCAAAAGTTGCTGCAACTCGGCATGCTCGGGCTTGCCCGCCAGGTTGTTCAACTCGTCAGGATCGTCCTGCAGGTCGAACAGCATCGGCGGCAACAGGTGGGTGAAGATGTATTTCCAGCGCCCTTGGCGCACCATCCGCGAGGCGGCGCAAACGCCTTCCGAGCTGTACTCGGAAATCACGCAACGATCGGCCCCGGCATCGGTGCCGTTGATCAAGGGCAGCAGGCTGCTGCCGTCGAGCGGCACGACCGGTTCCTGCGGACTGCCCTGGCTGGCGATGTCGAGCATCGTTGGCAGCAGATCGACCAGCGAGACATGGGCGGCGATGCGGCGCGGCGCAAAACGGCTTGGGCAGGAAACGATCAAGGGCACGCGCGCCGACCATTCGAAAAAGCATTGCTTGAACCACATGCCGCGTTCGCCCAGCATCTCGCCATGGTCGCCGGCAAAGATGACGATCGTGTCTTCATCGAGGCCGGTCTCATGCAGCACTTCGAGCACGCGGCCGATCTTCTCGTCGACATAGCTGACCATGCCGTAATAGGCATGGCGCGCACGCTGTACCTGGGCCGAGCTGACGCTGTACTGGTCCTGCGCATGGGCAACATAGAGCCAGCGGCTATGTTCATCGAGTTCCTCGTAGGGGATCGCCGGCACGCGCGGCGGCGCGATGTCCTCGTCGCGGTAGAGATCCCAATGCCGCTGCGGCGACACGAAAGGCGGATGCGGGTGCGAGAACGAGACCGTCAGAAAGAACGGCTGCTCGCTATCACCAGCGCGCGCCAGGTCGTAGAGCTTCTGCGTGCCGCGGTACTCGACCTCGTCGTCGTAATCGATCTGCAGGCTGCGCACGCAAGGGCCGGCTTCGAGCACCGGTCTCATGCTGACGCCGGTGGGCCGGTGGCTCGGGCCTTTCAGCCAATCGGGGGTCCAGCTGAAATCGGCCGGGTAGATGTCGGTTGTCAAGCGTTCTTCGTAACCATGCAACTGGTCCGGGCCGATGAAATGCATCTTGCCGCAAAGAATCGTGCGGTAGCCGGCATGCCTCAAATAATGCGCCATCGTCGGCGTGGCGGCCGGGAACTCGCTGGCATTGTCGTAAGCGCCAATCGAATGGGGCAGCCGCCCGGACAGCATTGAAAAACGCGACGGCGCACAGATCGGAAAGTTGCAATAAGCGCTGTCAAAAACCACGCCGTTGGCGGCCAGCCAGCTCAAGTGCGGGGCTTGCACGACCGGATGCCCGTAGCAGGGCAAGGCCTGCGGGGCCAGTTGATCGGCCATCAGCAACAGGATATTGGGGCGGCGCCCCGGGTTGCGGGGGGCGTTCATTCAGGCTGGATGTTGGCAGCCTTGACCACGGCCGACCATTTGGCCAGATCCTGCTTGAAGGCCGCGTCGAAGCCGGCCGGTGTACCGGCAGCAGCCGCAGACATACCGGCGCTGACCAAGGCATTGCGGAATTCCTCGCTGCCCAGGGCCTTGTTGACCTCGGCCGCCAGGCGCTCGGCCGCCGGCCGCGGCAGGCCGCGCGGCGCGAGCAGTCCCAGCCATTGGTCGGCTTCAAAATTCGCCACCCCCGCCTCGATCATCGTCGGCACATCGGGCAAGCTGGCCACGCGTTTGCTGCTGGTAACGGCCAGCGCACGCACCTTGCCTGACTTGATCTGCGGAATCGCCACCGCAGCATTGGAAAAGTGCAGATCGACGCGTCCGGCAATCTGGTCGATCATCATCGCCGGGGCGCCGGTATAAGGCACATGCAGGATGGACAACTGCAGTTGCGACTTGAACAACTCAGCCGTCAGGTGCGCGGGTGAACCGACACCAGCCGAGGCATAGCTGAGCTTGTCCGGATTGGCACGCGCCTGCTTGACCAGATCCTGCACGTTGGCCGCGCCGGATACCGGATGGACCACCAGCACCGAGGGCGCATAGGCCACCACCGAAATCGGCTCCAGGTCCTTCACCGCATCAAACGAGGTCTTGCTGCGCAGCGCGGCGCTGATCGTCAATGCGCTGCTGGTGAAGAGCAGCGTCTGCCCATCGGCGGCGGCCTTGGCTACCTGATCGGCACCGATATTGCCGCCGGCGCCGACCTTGTTGTCGACGATCACCGTCTGCCCCAATGCCGCTTGCAGCCTGGCGGCCACCAGCCGGGCGGCCACATCGACCAGCCCGCCGGCCGGCCAGGGGACGACGATCCGCACCGGCTTGGTCGGGTAGTCTTGCGCCGCAACCATAGGTGCAAACAAGGCGCTGGCGAGCGCAAGGCCCAGGCTGGCAATCGATGCTTTCATGTCTTCTCTCCTCTTGGCAATCAGGTGATCAGGTCCATCTCGAAGTGGATGTAGTCGCCGCGGTAAGTCACTTCGCCGAGATAGGTCAAGGTGCCGTCAGCAGAATGGCAAAGTCGTCGAACCTCGGCAACCGGTGCATTGACGGCGATGCCCAGTTGTCTTGCCACCTCGACATCGGCGCTGGCGATGCGCAGCGTCTGGCGCGCCTTGGCGATTTTTACACTGGGCAGATCGAGCATCACCGGCACCACCGTTTCAGTCCTGAAACGCCGCGGTGCCAGGCGGAAAACCCGCTGATCGAGATAGATCGAAATCACGCAATAGGGTTGGCCATCGCGCGCATGCACACGCCGCATGAAATGGTATTTCGGTGCCGCCTGGCCGTCGCCCGGCTGCAAGGCCGGCATCGCACCAGCCTCTTCCAGGATCGTCAATTGCGGGCTGTCATTGCGGTAGGCATCGGCCAGGCTGCGCAGCGAGGTCTCGAGCCGCAGCGACCGGTCATGTTCGGGCTTGCCAGTGACAAAAGTGCCGCGCCCCTGCTGCGGCGAAAGCAGGCCCTCGCGCGCCAGGATCGCCACCGCTTGACGCACCGTGACCCGGGCCACATTGAATTCGCCGACGAGTTCCTCCAGCGACGGCATCTTCTGGCCGACCGCCCAGACGCCGCGTGTGATGCGCTGGCGCAGCAGGTCAGCCAACTGCGCATAGCGCGGCAAGGGACTGTTCTCGAAAACGGAATTCATCATTGAGGAACAGGCAAGATGGGTCGGGAAAGGTCGATTGTGCTAAAGGTTCTATCTATAGTATCATTTTCATCGTCTGTAAATGCATTCAATGCAACAAGCCAGGAATCTTCTCTATGCCACCGATCTTTTATGCCGTACCGGTCTTCATGGCCTTCCTGCTGCTCGAATTGCTGGCTTCGCGCTGGATGAACCGGCCGGTCTACCGTCTGCATGATGCCGTCACCAGCCTGAATATCGGCTTCATCAGCGAGGCGGTGCGCTCGCTGGTCAAGATGGTGACGGTGATCTTCTATGCACTGTTTGTCGAGCGCGTCGGCACCTTCCAGTTCGACATGAGCCAGCCCTGGGTCTGGGTGCTGGCCTTTTTCATGTATGACTTCCTCTACTACTGGGCGCACCGCGCCGGGCATGAAGTCAGGCTGCTCTGGGCGGCCCATGTGGTGCACCATTCGAGTGAAGACTTCAACCTGTCGACCGCGCTGCGCCAGTCTTCGACGAACCAGATTTTTTACTGGATCTTCTATGTGCCGATGGCCGTTGTCGGCATCCCGGTGCAGGTCTTCGTCACCGTCGCCTTGCTCAGCGCGATCTACCAGTTCTTTGTCCATACCCAGTTGGTGCCCAAGCTGGGTTGGGTCGACCGCATCTTCGTCACCCCGTCGAACCATCGCTGCCACCATGGCCGCAACGATTACTGCATCGACGTCAATTACGGCTTCACCCTGATCATCTGGGACCGCATGTTCGGCACCTACGCCGAAGAGCGTGATGACGAACCCGTCGTCTATGGCTTGCAAACGCCGCTGCGCAGCTGGAACCCGGTCTGGGCCAACCTGAAAAACTATGCCCAGATCTGGCATGGTGTGCGCAACACGCCGGGCTGGAAGAACAAGCTGATGGAAGTCTTTGCCACCCCTTCCTGGACGCCCGATGGCGTGCCGAAGGCCGTGTTGCCTGAGAGCAGCCGGACCGAACGCTTCGAGACCCCAGCGCCGAAGTGGCAGAAGATTTACGCTTTGATGGCCTACCTGGTTGGCTTTGCGCTGTTCATGCATTGGCTCAGCGTCACCAACAGCCTGACGGTGCCGATGCGCGCCAGCTACGGCCTACTCTTGGCCATCAATGCCTTCAGCTTGAGCCGCATGTTTGCCGGCCGGCGCTGGAGCGTCGAGATCGAGGCGCTGCGCGCGCTGCTGATGTTCGGCGCCTTGGCCAGCGGGCAATGGTTCTCGCCGGTCTCCAGCCAGGCACAGATCCTGGCCCTGGTCGCGGGTCTGATCAGCCTGGCCTTGCTGGCCAAGGCCGCGGGCGAACAAAAGCCTGTTGTCGCCAAGTTGCATACGCTGGAGCAGGCATGAACTTGCAGGCGCTGTTCGACGGCATGCTGGCCCTGGTGGCGTTCTCGGTGGCTTGGCAATCGGCAAAGGCCCCGGCATTACGCCTGGCTTGCGCCATGCTGGGCACAGCCGCGCTGCTCGGCACGCTGCGCTTTTCCGGCCTGCTGCCCTTGCCTTCGCTGCACCAGTTGATCTCAATGCTCGGCGCTGCTGCGGCCTTGCCGCTGCTGGCGGTTTCGGTGATCTGGCCCGAGGGCGCGGTCGCCACTCAGCGGCGCTCGGCCTGGATTTTCGCTGTGGTCGCAGCGACGCTGGGCATGATGATCGTCGTCCAGCTCGGCTTCAAGCCATGGGCTCCAGCCTGCACCTTGTTGGCTGTCGTCAGCTTGCTGCTGGTCTCGCTGAAAAGGCGCGACTGGCAGGCAGCAGCCGGCGGCGCCTGCCTGCTGGCGGCCTCGCTGGCCTTTGTGGCAAAGCTGCAGCTGGCCGGCCTTCAAGGCGGTGACTTGCTGCATATCGGCATGGCAGCGGGCTTGTGGCTGCTCGGGCAACGAGCCCAGCAGGCCACAGCCGCAGGCGGGCGGCTTTCAATCAGCGTTTGAGCTCAGGCCGTAGCGGCGATAAACAGCGCATCGAGCTCGGCGTAGCAGCGCTCACGCAACGCTTCGTCAATGAAGCTGGCCTCGAAGCTGTTGCGCAATAGCTGCCAGGCATGGCGCGCGTTCAGCGCCTTGTTGGCGGCAAAGGCCTGAACCAGATTGGCGTTCAGATAGCCGCCGAAATAGGCTGGATCGTCGGAATTGACCATCGCGCAAAGGCCCGCATCGAGCATCGCTGCGAGCGGATGCACGGCCAGTGAGTCGACCACGCAGAGCTTCAGATTCGACAAGGGGCAGACCGTCAGCGGCATCCGCGAGGCCTTCAACCGCTGCACCAGCGCTGGGTCTTCGAGGCAACGCACGCCATGGTCGATGCGCTCGACCTGCAGGATGTCGAGTGCGCTGCTGATGTAAGCGGGCGGGCCTTCCTCGCCGGCATGGGCGACGACATGCAGGCCCAGCTCGCGGGCCCGCGCATAGACCCTGGCGAACTTCTCGGGCGGATGGCCGCGCTCGCTGCTGTCGAGACCCACGCCGATAAAATGCTCGCGCCAGGGCAGCGCCGCCTCCAGCGTGTTCAGCGCCTCTTCCTCGCTCAGATGGCGCAGGAAGCAAAGAATCAATTCGGCGCTCAGACCCAGCTCGACCCGAGCCTTCTGGCAAGCAAGGTGCAGGCCGGTAATCACCGTTTGCATCGCGACACCGCGACTGGTATGGGTCTGCGGGTCGAAGAAGATTTCGCAGTGGACGATATGGTCGGCCGCTGCCCGTTCGAAATAGGCCCAGGCCATGTCGAAGAAATCAGCCTCGGTCAGCAGCACGCTGGCGCCGGCGTAATAGATATCGAGAAAGCTCTGCAGGTCGCTGAACGCATAGGCCTGGCGCAGCGCCTCGACATCCGCATAAGCCAGCTGCACACCATTGCGCTGCGCCAGCTTGAAGATCAGCTCGGGCTCGAGCGAGCCCTCGATATGCATATGCAACTCGGCCTTGGGCGCCTGGCAAAGCAGGGCAGGCAAGGCGGAGGGGGCGATGGCATCGAAGTCGATATTGTTCATATGTGCGTAAATTGAAAAAACCCGCCTGACTGTCGCCGGGCGGGTTTCAGTCCAGCTGAAGCCGGATTACTTGCCGCTCGGCACCTTGCCTTCAACGCCCTTGACGTAGAACATCACGCCGGAGAGGAACTTGTCGTCGGCCACTTCATCCTTCTTCAGGATCAGCTTGCCATCCTGGCCGGTCAGCGGACCCTTCCAGATCGAGAAACTGCCGTCCTTCAGACCGGCCTTGACGGTCGCCACCTGGGCCTTGACTTCGGCTGGCACCGCATCGGCCACCGACACCATGTCGATCGCGCCTTCCTTGACACCCCACCAGGCATGCTTGCCAGCGCCTGCCACCCATTTGCCGTCGAGCGCTTCACGCACTGCCAACAGATAGTATGGCGTCCAATTGATCACAGCCGAACCCAGATGGGCTTTGGGACCGTAAGCGGTCATGTCGGAATCCCAGCCGAAGGCGTATTTGCCATTCTTCTCGGCGGTCTGCAGCACGGCCGAACTGTCGGTGTTCTGCATCAGCACGTCGGCGCCGCCGTTGATCAAGGACTGCGCTGCCTCGGTTTCCTTGGGCGGGTTGAACCAGTCATTGACCCACACGACCTTGACCTTGACCTTCGGATTGCCGCTCTGCGCGCCCAGCGTGAAGCTGTTGATATTGCGGATCACCTCGGGGATCGGCATCGAGCCGACAAAGCCCAGCGTGTTGGTCTTGGTCATCTTGCCGGCGATCACGCCGGCCATATAAGCGCCTTCATAGGTGCGCGAGTCATAAGTGCGCATATTGTCGGCTTGCTTGTAGCCGGTGGCATGCTCGAACTTGACGTCCTTGGCATCGCCGGTGACCTTCAGCATCGGCTCCATATAGCCGAAGGTGGTGCCGAAGATCATCTTGTTGCCTTGTGCGACCAGATCGCGGAAGACGCGTTCTGCATCGGAGTTTTCAAGCACTTTTTCGACGAAGCTGGTGGCGACCTTGTCGCCGAATTCCTTCTCGATCGCCTTGCGGGCATTGTCATGCGCGAAGGTCCAACCGCCATCGCCGACCGGGCCGACATAGGCAAAAGCGATCTTCAGCGGCTCTGGCTTCGCTGCAGCCGAAGCCGGCGCAGCAGGTGCTGCGGCTTCTTCCTTCTTGCCACATCCGACCAAAGCTGCTGCAGCAGCAAGGGCGGTCAAGCCGGCAAACTTCATCAATTGGCGTTTACTGTTCAATGCAATCTCCTTCGGTTGGCGAAAAATGAGCCCGTCAAGAGCCCGGGAAAAACGGTTTACCCAGCGATGCCGGCATATTGGCACGAATAAAGCCGGCATTGCTCGAAATCAGCACCAGCACCAGGATGGTGGCCAGATAAGGCAGCATGCTAAGGAACTGGCTTGCCACCTCGACCCCCTGCCCCTGCAGATGGAACTGCAGCATCGTGACAAAGCCGAATAGATAAGCACCGAGCAAGACTCGTGCCGGGCGCCAAGTGGCAAACGTGGTCAAGGCCAGGGCGATCCAGCCCTTGCCAGAGATCATGCCTTCAACCCACAGCGGCGTATAGACCACCGACACATAGGCCCCGGCCAGCCCGCAGAGCGCCCCGCCTGACATCACGGCAGCCAACCGGATTCGGCGCACAGGATAACCCAATGCATGGGCCGATTCGGGCGACTCGCCGACCGCCCGCAGCACCAGACCAGGGCGCGAGCGATAGAGAAACCAGCTCAATCCCGCCACCAGCAGGATCGCGCCATAGACCAGCGGATGCTGCTTGAAAAACGCCGGGCCGATGAACGGGATGTCGGCCAGCCAGGGGATTTCATAGCTGGGCCTGGCGCTGAGCTTTTCCTGCGTGTAGCGGATGCCGACAAAGGCCGAAAAGCCGGCGCCGAACAGACTCAAGGCCAGTCCGGCCGCATATTGGTTGGTATTGAGCCAGATGACCAGCAGGCCGAACAAGCCGGCCAGCAAGGCCCCTGCGCCCATGCCGGCGGCAAAAGCCAGCCAGTCGCTGCCGGTATGCACCGCAGTGGCAAAGCCGGCGACCGCAGCGACCAGCATCAGCCCTTCGGCACCGAGGTTGACGATGCCGGCACGCTCGTTGATCAACAGGCCCAATGCGGCAAGCGCCAGCAGCGTACCGGCATTCATCGAGGCAGCGATCAGCAGGGCGACGGAATCCATGGCGATCAGGCCTTCACGCTCGGGGCGACGCGGGAATGAATCCAGCGCAGACGGTAATGGATCAGGGTGTCGCAGGCCAGCAGCGTGAACAGCAGAAGGCCCTGGAACACACCGGTGATCGCCTTTGGCAGACCGAGGCGCGACTGCGCCAGTTCGCCGCCGATATAGAACATGCTCATCAGGATGCTCGAAAACAGGATGCCAACCGGATGCAGGCGGCCGACAAAGGCGACGATGATCGCGGCAAAGCCATAGCCCGCCGGCACATAGGGCGTCAACTGCCCAAGCGGACCGGCGACTTCAAGCGCTCCGGCCAGCCCGGCCATGCCACCCGAAAGCAGCAAGGCGGTCCAGAGCGCGCGCCGCGACGAGAAACCGGCATAGCGCGCCGCCGCCGGGGCCAGACCACCGACCTGCAAGGCGAAACCTGCATAGGTACGGAACATCAGCAGCCAGCCAGCGGCGATCGAAGCCAGCGCGATCAGCACACCGATATTGGCGCGCCAGCCGTCGATCAGCCGCGGTATCTTGGTCACGGCCAGAAAGCTGATTGACTGCGGAAAGTTGTAACCATTCGGATCCTTCAAGGGTCCGTAGACCATATAGCCGAGCAGCAGGTCGGCGACATAGACCAGCATCAGGCTGACCAGGATTTCATTGGCGTTGAAGCGGTCGCGCAGCAAGGCGGTGATGCCGGCCCAGGCCATACCCCCGAGCATGCCGGCAACCAGGATCGCCGCGACGATCCAGCGGCTGCTGCTCGCATCGGCCTGCATCGCGACCCAGCCAGCGGCCAGCGCGCCGATGACGAACTGCCCTTCGGCGCCGATGTTCCAGACATTCGAACGGAAACAAACCGCCAAGCCGAGCGCGATCAGCAGCAGCGGCGTGGCTTTCAACGACAGCTCGCTCCAGGCATTGAGCGAGCGGATCGGCTCCCAGAAGAACATCTGCAGCCCGCGCAAGGGATCGCGCCCGAGCAGCATGAACAGCAAGACGCCGATCAGCACTGTGATCAGCAGCGCCAGCAGCGGCGAAGCCAGCGACATCAGCTTTGATGGCTGCGGCCTGGTTTCAAGCTTCAGCATGCTGTCTGACCTCCTGCGGCCAGAGCCCGCTCATCCATTCGCCGATCAAGGCCCGGCTGGCGTCAACGACCGCCAACGCCGGCGAAAGCCGCCCTTGAGCCATCACCACCAATCGGTCGCTGATCTCGAACAACTCGTCGAGTTCCTCGCTGACCACCAGCACCGCGCAGCCGCCGTCGCGCAGCTTCAGCAACTCGGCGCGGATCTGGGCTGCAGCGCCGACATCGACGCCCCAGGTCGGCTGGCAGATGATCAGCAACTTCGGGTTGGCGTCGATTTCGCGGCCGACGATGAATTTCTGCAGATTGCCGCCCGACAGGCTGCGTGCCGCCGCGCCCGCACCGCCGGCCCGCACCTGGAAGCGCGCGATCAGGTCCTGCGCCAGCTGCTGCACCTCTTTTATGCGAATCCAGCCCATGGAGCTGACGTTTTCGGTACGCGTCAGCAAGGTGTTCTGCGCCAGCGACAGGGTCGGCACAGCGCCGCGTCCGAGCCGCTCTTCGGGCACGAAATGCAGACCCAGACCACGCCTTTTGCTGGCGCTGGCAGCAGCGATGTCGGCGCCGAACAAATGCAGCTGGCCTGGCGCAAGCCGCAGGTCTTCGCCCGACAAGGCAGCCATCAGCTCCTGCTGACCATTGCCCGAGACACCGGCAATACCGAGTATTTCGCCGCGCCTCAATTGCAGGTTCAGGTCGACCAGCGAGGTGCCGAACGGCGATTCCTTGACCAGACTCAGGTCGCGCAGCTCGAGCACCGCGGCTCCGACCGGCGGCTGAGCCAGCGGATCGAGCTGGCGCAAGCGCGGCGGCTCAGCGCCGATCATCAGGCGCGACAACTCGGCATTGCTCTGCGTCCGTGGATCGACTTCGCCGGTGACGCGGCCGCCGCGCAACACCGTGCATTGCGAACAGAGCGCCCTGATCTCGTCGAGCTTGTGGCTGATATAGAGAATCGAGCAACCCTGCGCTGCCAATTGGCGTAGCGTGACAAAAAGCTTGTCGACCGCCTGCGGCGTCAGCACCGAAGTCGGTTCGTCGAGAATCAGCAGTTCCGGCTTGCCCATCAAAGCGCGGATGATTTCGACGCGCTGGCGTTCGCCGACCGACAG
>CAMDHE010000115.1 GCA_945898095.1 Roseateles toxinivorans
CCGTAGAGGGTCTCGCCCGTGCTCAATGCTGCGCTCAGCGTGGCGCTGATGGTCTGCGCGGCGGTGCTGGTGTTCAGGTCACTGTTGCTGCTGCCGGTGTCCGCACTCAGGCCTGCGCTGCTGACGGTGAGCGTGGGCGCCGTGGTGTCGAGCACATAGCCGGTACTGCCGGTGCTGCTGCCTGCGTTGCCCGCCAGATCGGTGACCTTGAAGACGATGCTGCTGCCAGACAAGGTGGCGCCGGTCCAACTGACCGCCGTCCCTGTGACTTTGCTGGTGACATCGGTCCAGGTGCTGCCACCATCGACCGAGCCGTAGAGGGTCTCGCCCGTGCTCAATGCTGCGCTCAGCGTGGCGCTGATGGTCTGCGCGGCGGTGCTGGTATTCAGGTCACTGTTGCTGCTGCCGGTGTCCGCACTCAGGCCTGCGCTGCTGACGGTGAGCGTGGGCGCCGTGGTATCGAGCACATAGCCGGTGCTGCCGGTGCTGCTGCCGGTGTTGCCCGCCAGATCGGTGACCTTGAAGACGATGCTGCTGCTGCCCGACAAGGTGGCGCCGGTCCAACTGACCGCCGTCCCCGTGACTTTGCTGGTGACATCGGTCCAGGTGCTGCCACCATCGACCGAGCCGTAGAGGGTCTCGCCCGTACTCAATGCTGCGCTCAGCGTGGCGCTGATGGTCTGCGCCGCGGTGCTGGTGTTCAGGTCACTGTTGCTGCTGCCAGTGTCCGCACTCAGGCCTGCGCTGCTGACGGTGAGCGTGGGCGCCGTGGTGTCGAGTACATAGCCGGTGCTGCCGGTGCTGCTGCCGGTGTTGCCTGACAAATCGGTGACCTTGAAGACGATGCTGCCGCTGCCCGACAAGGTGGCGCCGGTCCAGCTGACCGCCGTGCCCGTGACTTTGCTGGTGACATCGGTCCAGGTGCTGCCGCCATCGACCGAGCCGTAAAGGGTCTCGCCCGTGCTCAGTGCCGCGCTCAGCGTGGCGCTGATGGTCTGCGCCGCGGTGCTGGTATTCAGGTCACTGTTGCTGCTGCCGGTGTCCGCACTCAGGCCTGCGCTGCTGACGGTGAGCGTGGGCGCCGTGGTGTCGAGTACGACGCTGCGGACTAACGAGACAGGACTGACATTGCCCGCAGCATCGGTGGCGGTAGCGCTGAGGGTTTCACTGCCCTGGCCCATCGCGGTGATGTCGGCCGCTGTCAAGGTGTAGCGCCAAACGCCCTGCGCGTCAGCAACAACGCTGCGCACCTTGCCGGCGCCCAATGCCAATGCCACCGTCGCGCCAGCCTCGGCGCTACCAGTGATCATGCTGCGTTGCTCGGCGGCGTTGATCATGTCGTCGGCCGCGACGGCATCGATCACCGGTGCGCCAGGGGCGAGGCTGTCGACAATGATCGCGAAGCCTGCGGACGCAGCGCCGGTCTTGCCGCCGCGGACTACCTGCACCGTGAAGTTGTGCGCGCCTTGCGACAAGGCCTGCGTGGGCGTAAAGCTCCAGCCGGTGCCGTCGACCTGCGCCAGGCCAATGTCGACGCCACCGTCGAACACGCGCAGGCTGTCGACCGCGGTCAAGGCCGCGCTGAGCTTGCCCTGCAGCGTCGGTGTCGCGTCGTTGGTCGATGCGCCCGCTTGCAGCGCACCGACAATTCGCGCGACATCGTCTGTCACCGACAACAAGGTGGGCAGTTGGTTCGGGACGCTGAACGAGACCTCGCCGCTGCTGGTCGGACTGATCAATCCAGACGCATCAGTGGAAATGGCCGAGAGCAAAGTGCCATCGGCCAGAGTCTGCGAGGGTTTGATCGACCAAGCGCCGCTGGCGTCGGCGACGGCGCTGCCGATCAATGTGCCGCCACTGCTGACGCGCACCTGCGCGTCCGGCTCGGCCGTACCGACCACCATGCTGCCATCACTGGGGAAAAGCGTCGGCGCTGCCGGCGCCTGCGTGTCGACGTTCAGGCTGAACAAGCTTGATGCCGACTGCAGTTCCCCACCCGAAAACACTCGCGCACTCAGCCCATGCACACCCTCGGAAATTGCCTTGTCTGGCGTGAAGCTCCAGCGCTGGCCAGTGACCGTGGCGTTACCCAGGAAGACAGCACCGTCGTAGATTGCGACGGTATCACCGGCCGACATGGCCAGGCTGAGCGATCCGGTCAGCGTCGGCGCTGCATCGTCAGTGCGCCCGTCCTTGGCCAGCGCACCGGTGGTCGCACCGACATCGTCGGTCACCAAGTCCAGCGTGACCAGGTTGATCGCTGGCAAAGCGCCGATCTCGATCGTCAGCGAGCCGCTGTAATCAGTGCTGGTCTTGCCGACCAAGTTGGTCGCAGCCAGCGTCAGCGAGCCCTGGACAACCGAAGCCGACCTGATCGACAGGTAGCCGACATCCTGCGGAGCGACCGCATAAGCGCCGCCAGTTGCGGGCTGCAAGGTCGTGGCCAGCCCGGTGAGCGGGTCGACGCGCAGCAATTCGACCCCTGTGGGCAGGCCCGACAAGGTCAGGCTATCGACCGAATCACCCAGGCCCAGCGAGGGCAACTGGATGTCGAGGTGCACCAACCGCCCGACCTTGCCGACAGCGGCATTGGTCTCGAACACCGCCGAGACCTGGCTGACTGCGTCGGTCTGCGTCTTGACGTAGGCGGCAATGTCGACCTGGGCGGCCACCACTGTGGTCAGCGTGGCGAGCGATGCCGATAGCGAGATGTCACCACCGCGGTCGCCGGCAGCTTCGCTGCCGCTCTTGCTGAGCATTGGCAGCAACTGGTCGCTTGCCGCGCGCAGCGTGGCCACGGCGTCGATTGACTGGGCCCCGGCCTGCGTCGTGGCGTCGACGCGGGCGTTGAATCCGCCGATCACGCTGCTGAGCAAGGTCAGGTCGGCAGCCGTGCTCGCACGCAAGTCCTGGGTGAAGCCGCCGGCGTTGGATGCGTCCATCGTGCGCTGTACAGTGGCTTCGATGTCCGCGGTGTTGCTCAGGCTGACGACTGTCTCGGACTGATTGCGGTTCAGCACCAGGCCGGCCAGCGCCCCGATGCCCATCGCGCTGCCTGTGCCCGTGGGCGCATCGACGGAGGCAGCGCCGTCGACCATCGCTGCAGTGGCCGAGAACAACAGACCGAGCTGACGATTGGCCGACAGCAGGCCGAGGTCGGTAGCGCTGGCGTCAGAGACTGCCGACGCGGCGACCGGGTCGAAGCTCAGCAGGCTGCCCGGGTCACTGCTGCCGAGTTCGAGCACCGAGTTGACGATGGTGGCCGCGACCAGAAGCGCCGCGCTGTCGATGACTTGGCCACTTGCAGCAGCCTGGTCTGCGACCGCTGCGATCAGCGAAGACAAAGGGGACAGCACGATGTCCACGCCTGCGGCCGATGCGTTGATCGAGCCGGTATAAGCCTTGTAGACCACGCCGCTATTGGCCGCCCCGGAGGCGGTGTCGACACCGCCCATGGCAAGCACCGGGGCACCCTGGGGGTCGAATGCAAACTTGAAATAACCCTTGGCATCAGTCCGGGTGGTCGCCTCACCGTCATCCCAGCGGTTGTTGCGATTGCTGTCGACGAAAACAAAGGCATTGGCCAGATAGTCATCGTGCACCAAGCCGGTGAAGACCGTGAAGGCCGCCGCATTGGTCACCGAGCCACCCTGGTTGCCAGCCGGGTCAGTCAGCTGGGTCGTGACGCTGTAGCTCCCGTCGACCGACACCGACTCGGCGGCCACACGCACGCTCAATTTGCCGGCGTTGATGTCGGCCGAAGTCAGCGTCGACACAATGGTCTGCACCGTTACCGCATCGCGCATGACCAGCGTGGAAACGCTGTCGCCGGCCTTGGCGTTGGACGCCAGCGTGACCTGCAGATCGACACCATTGCTCGAGTCGCCATCGTCGGCGGCGTCGAGCGTGACGCTCAAGGCATTGGGCCCGATGGTGTCGACCGTGAGCAGGTGAGTCGCCGACGTGATGCCGAGATTGCCCGCCGCATCGGTGGCCCGCGCGCTGAAGGCATGAGCGCCATCAGCCAGTGCCGGCGTTGTACAAGACCAGGCCCCGCTGGCGTCGGCCGTGGCGCTGCCCAGCAGCAGCGCACCGTCATAGACCGCCACCACAGCATTGGCCTCAGCCTTGCCTGTGATCAACAGCTTGTTGTCGTTGGAGACGCCGCCACTGAGCACCGAACCAATGACCGTGCCGACATCGTCGATGACGGACGTAATCAACGGCGCGCCAGGCGCCTTGGTGTCGATGGTGAACTCGATCGCAGCGCTGGCCACGCTTTTGTTGCCAGCTGCATCGGTCAAGCTGTAGCTGACGCGGTGGCTGCCGTCGGCCAGATCGGCAGCGACGGTGATCTGCCAACTGCCGTTGGCCGCGACCACGGCCGTGCCCAGCACGGTGCTGCCTTCAAGCAAAGTCACGGTGGCACCGACTTCTGCGCCGCTGCCAGCGAAAGTTGGCCTCGCGTCGTTGGTGCTGGCCTTCTCGGCGATCGCGCCAGTGACCGGTCCGACATCGTCGCTCGCGCTCAAAGGACTGGTGGGCATCAAGGGCGCAACACTGTCCTTGGACCCGGAAGATTGCATCACTGCGGCCGCACCAAGGCCCAGCAAAATGGCAGCCCCGGTCCATTCGTAGCCACCCAATGGGGACGAGCCGGACGGAATATAGGTGATCTGCCCGCCCTGCTGGCCAGCCATTGCCGACAGCATCGCCGGCTGGCCCTGAGCCATGGTCATCAGCATATCGGGCGTGCCATGGGCATAAACCAGTTGGCTGCCATCGGCCAGCGTTGCCCCGGCAGCGCTCTCAGCGCCAGGCCGGTACAGGCCGCCGTCCGGCCCCGGCAAGGTGATGTCGCAAGCCGCCAGCGCCTTGCACTCGCTGTAATAGCCCTCGAGCGTGACCTGGGTGCCGTCGGCGTAGCTCAGCCGCAGATCGTCGCCGCTGCGCTTGGCGAGCACGTTGTCGAGCAACTGCTCGACATCGCCCTGACGCTTGACGATGCGATAGCGCTCTCCTGCCTTGACCTTGAACTTGTGAGCCTGACCCGCCTGCAGGGATTGCGCGGTTTGTCCATTTTGAATAACAAGTGTCTGCTGGCTGTTCATGGTTTTGCTCGATCTTGGCTGATTCGGTTCGTCGGGTGATAGATCACAAGCTCCGCTTGTGCCAGATGCTCAAGGCGATCTAGAAACGCGCAGAACTGTGAATAAATCACGCAAACTGAAAGGTTAGTTCAGCGGCACGAAGCAATATTTCCTGGAATTTCACAGGCTGAAGTAAAACCTTCAGCCCATGCTGAGCTGGCCCTGCCCGACATCCAGTCGCTGCAGCAAACGGTCAAATTGACAGAGTCAGCACATTGCTTGGCCGGCCCTTGACTTGGCCGCGCACAACAACCAGCCGAACAACCGCGGCTAACGGCAAGTCCGAGAAGCAACAAACAGCCGGAATCGCGAGCGAAGGAAGCCGGCCTCAGAGACCGTAAACCGGCAACCCAGCCTCAATGCCCTGACTTGAACTCGCTGATCAAGTCGCGCAAGGCGGCGCGCACGGCGGCGTCGCTCTGGCCGCGCAGGGTTTCTGAAACTTCGAGCAACCAGGGCAGCACGCGTTGCGCGGCTTGTTGGTCGTCGAGCCGGGCGATGCGAAGTTCGGGGCAGGCCGTGGGCAACGTGCGGTCGCTGTCGGCCAGCAATTCTTCATAGAGCTTTTCGCCCGGGCGCAGGCCGCTGAAGACAATCGGGATCTCGGCCAGGCTATGGCCCGAAAGCCTGATCATGTCGCGCGCCAGATCGACGATGCGCACCGGCTCGCCCATGTCGAGCACATAGACCTGGCCGGTCTCACCGATCACCGCGGCCTGCACCACCAGGCGGGCCGCCTCGGGGATGGTCATGAAATAGCGGGTGATGTCGGGGTGGGTGACGGTGACCGGGCCGCCGGCAGCGATCTGCTGCTTGAACTTGGGGATCACGCTGCCGCTGGAGCCGAGCACATTGCCGAAGCGCACCGCCATGAAACTTGTGTTGTAGCCCTGGCCTGCCATATGGCTGATGACCAGTTCGGCCGCGCGCTTGGTCGCGCCCATCACATTGGTCGGGTTGACGGCCTTGTCGGTGCTGATCAGCACGAAACGCTGCACGCCGGCCTCGGCCGCCGCCAGCGCTGCGTGGTAGGTGCCCAGCGTGTTGTTGCGCAGCGCGGCGCAGGCATTTTCTTCCTCCATCAGCGGCACATGCTTGTAGGCTGCGGCGTGGAAGATGATCTGCGGCTTGAAGCGGGCAAAGCAGTGGCGCAGATGGGCCAGGTCTTTCACATCGCCGATCAGCCGCACCAGCGGTATCTGGGCAAAGCGCGCCGACAGCTCCTGCTCCAGGCGGTAGAGGGCGAACTCGCTTTGCTCGTAGAGGATGATTTTCTGCGGGCCATAGCGGGCGATCTGGCGGCAGAGTTCGCTGCCGATGCTGCCGCCTGCGCCGGTGATCAGCACCACGCGGCCGCTGAGGCCTTCGCTGATGCCGGCTTCGTCGAGTTGCACCGGTTCACGGCCGAGCAGGTCTTCGGGCTCGATGTCGCGCAACTGGTCGAGCTTGCGGCCTTCTTGCAACTCGGCCGCGCTCGGCACCGTCAGCACATGCAAACCGGTGCCGGCCGCCAGATCCAGCGCCAGCCGGCGTTGCTGGCGTTTGCCCGAGGGCATGGCGATGATCAGATGGCTGATGTCGTGCAGCGCTGCAACCCGCGCAACATCAGCCAGGAAGCCCAGGACCGGAATGCCGGCGATGCGCGCCGACTGCTTGCGCGGGTCGTCATCGAGCCAGCCGACCACCACCCAGCCCTGCTGATGGATGCCCGCTACCAGGCGCCGCCCGGCTTGGCCAGCACCCAGCACCAGCGCCCGGTGCGATTCGACCGAACTGCTGCGGCCGCGCAGATGCTCGTAAAGCATGCGGTAACCCATGCGCGTCATCGCCAGACCAATCAGGCAGAAAAACGGATGCAAGGCCAGCACCGCCCGCGGCACCCCGACCAATTGCGCCATCAGCACCACCGTCGCGCCGAGCGTGCCAGCGATCGCACAGGCTGCGGCCAGCCGCTTCAACTCACCGAAACCGCTGAAGCGCCACAAGCCTTTGGGCACTTTGAGCAGATAAAACACCAGCGTATAGAGCAGCAACAGGCCGAGCAGGACATAGCCGTCGTAATCGGGCCGCGCCGAGATCCAGCGCTCGAACCCAATTCTGAACAGATAGGTGACCTGCCAGGCCAGGGCCACCACGGCCGCGTCGAGCAGCAGCGACAAGGCCTCGCTGTGGCGGCGCAAGCGGATCAACAACCCGTCGAGTGAAGGCCAGCTGAGCTTGTCCATTTACCGCACCAAGGCCTGCAGCGTGGCAAAGATCAAGCGGATGTCGGTCAGCAACCCGGCCTGCTCGACATAGCGTTTCGACAGCGCCAGCTTGGCCGGCATCAGCACCTCGATATATTCGCGCTCGGGGTCGGCCGCCTGGGCCAGCAAGATGCCCTCGTTGCGGTATTGCAGCGAGGCCGGATCGGTGATGCCGGGCCGCACCGACAGCACAATCCGCCGCATCTCTTCGGGATAAAGCGCCACATAGGCCGGCACTTCAGGCCGCGGCCCGACCAAGCTCATCGCGCCGCGCAGCACATCCCAGAGCTGGGGCAATTCGTCGAGCTTGGCCGCACGCAGCAAGCGCCCTGCGCCGGTGATGCGCGGGTCGGCGCCGACCGTCAGCTGCGACCCTTGCGCCCCGGTTTTCATGGTGCGGAACTTGTGAATGAAAAAAAGCTTGCCATGGCGGCCGACCCGCTGCTGGCGGAACAGCACCGGGCCGCTGGAGTCGAGCTTGATCCAGAGCGCAATCAGCGCCAGCGCCGGCGCCAGCGCCAGCAAGCCCAGGCCCGCACAGACCAGATCAAACCAGCGTTTGGCCATCTCGCCTCAGCCCAGCACAATGCCGGTGACGGTATCGATCACCCGCTGCACCTGGGCATCGGTCATCGCCGTGTAGAGCGGGATGCTGATCATCCGCTCATAGGCCTTTTGCGAATGCACAAACTGCTCGGGCCGCAAGTCGTAGCGGTCGCGCCAATAAGGCTGCAGATGCAGCGGGATGTAATGCACGCTGCAGCCGATGCCAGCGGCAAACATGCGCTCGATGAAGGTATCGCGGTCCATCGCCAGGTCATCGCCCAGGCGCAGCGCATAGAGGTGCCAGGAATGCACATCGCCCTCGGGCGCCGATGGCGGGACGATCACCGGCAGATCGGCAAAAGCGGCCGAATAGGCTTGCGCAATCTGCTCGCGCCGCGCCTGGAATGCCGGCAAGCGCTTGAGCTGATGGATGCCCATCGCGGCGGCAATGTCGGTCATGTTGTACTTGTAGCCGGGGGCGACGATCTCGTAATACCAGCTCGGCACTTTCGAAGTGAAGCGGTCGAAGGCATCGCGGCTCATGCCATGCAAGCGCATCACGCGGGCGCGCTTGGCCAACTCGGCATTGCGCGTCACCAGCATGCCGCCCTCGCCGGTGGTCATGGTCTTGTTGGCATAGAAGCTGAACACGGTGGCGTCGCTCCCCATCGTGCCGATCAATTCGCGCTCGAGCGTCGTCGGCAGCGCATGGGCGGCGTCTTCGACCACGCGCAGACCATGGCGGCGCGCGATGTCGAGGATCTCAAGCATGTCGACCGCCAGACCGGCGTAATGAACCGGGATGATCGCGCGGGTGCGCGGCGTGATCGCGGCCTCGACCAATTTGGGGTCGATGTTCAGCGTTGCCGGATTGATGTCGACCAGCACCACGTCGGCGCCCAGGTAGCGGACGACTTCGGCCGTGGCGGTAAAGGTATGGGTGGTGGTGATGACCTCGTCGCCAGGGCCGATGCCCAGCGCTTCGAGCGCCAGATGCAGGCCGGCGGTGGCCGAATTGACGGCAATGCATTCGATCTGCGGCTCGGCCAGAAATTCGGCAAAAGCCAGCTCGAAGCGCTTTGCTTTCGGGCCGGTGGTGATCCAACCCGAACGCAAGGTATCGACCACTTCGTTGATCTCGTCCTCGCCGATTTCGGGCAGGGCGAAAGGCAGAAAGGGCAAGGCGGCTGGAGGGCTGGAGTCGGTGGTCATATCAAGGTCAAAAGATGCTTTGGTTTGGCGCCACTGACGGCCTGCAGCGAGATGCCTGGGTCAAGGCTGACGAGACGGGCATCATGCTCGACGGCCAGAGCGAGCAAATAGGTATCGGTGACCTGGCGCGAGCTGAGCATGCGGTCCCATTGCAGGCGTCCCGGGTCAAGCAAGCTGAGTGAATCGGGCCAGAACTGATGGCTGGGATGGGCGACAGCTTGCGCCAGACGCGCAGCGACTTGCGCCACCGGATGCGGGTTCTGATAGGCCGGCAGCGACAGAATTCGCAAGCAACCGTTTTGCGTCAACGGGCAGGAGGCCCAGCCGCCGGACTGCGACTTGCGCAACCATTCGGTGACCAGGCCGTGATGCAGATGGCCGCCATCGAGCAGGGCGACCAGGATGCTCACGTCGAGCAAAGACCGCATCAAATGCCCTCGGCCTCGCGCAGCGCATTGACTTGCTCAAGACTGGTCACCACGCCCGGCTTGGCAACGAAGGGCTCGAAGCCGCAGGTGATCGGCTGCCCTGCTTTGCTGGCGCTGACAGCGCGGTTGCCGTCGGCCGAGTCGAGCCCGGTCAATGAACGGCGCAACAAACGCGACACGATGACCCCGGCGCTAGCGCCTTCGCGCCGCGCCAATTCCTTGGCCGCCATCAACAAGTCTTCATCAATATCGATTGTGGTTCGCATCGGGACTCCGGCTGCATCAACGCATCTGATGCGGTGATGCAGATTCTATCGCGGCCGGCCCTGGCTTCTTCACCACAGCCAGCAGATGGGTGCGTAGCCAGGGAATGCTGTTGAACAAGGTGTAAGCCCCCGGATGCAGTCTGCACAATGCGCGTGCCAGGGGCGGCGCCAGCGTCACGCGTTGCGAGCGCACAAGCCCGGCGGGAAACAGTTCGCGCAAGCGCCACAGCGGCACACCGCGCACATCAGGGTTGCGCGGGTTGTCAACGGTGAAGTCATACCAAAGCACGCAGCCGCCAGGCTTGAGCCAGCGCCACATCGCGTCGGCCAGACCTTGCTGCACTGGATCGCTCAGGATGGAAGAGAACACGGTGGACTGGAGCACGAAGTCCTGGCTGCCCGGATCGATGGCAGCCCACGTGGCGTCGCCGGCCAGCAGCTTGCACCCGGAAGGCAGCAACTGCCGGGCTGCCTCGAAACGCTCGACCAACAACTCCAAGCCGCAGAGTTTGTCGGGCAAAAAGCCGATGCGCAGCATTTCCAGCAAATTGCCACCCGCGCCACAACCGACCTCGGTAAGACGCCAATCCTGCGGCTTGCCGGGCTGTCTGGCCAGGATCTTCAGCAGCTCGCGCTGACGTTCCTGCAGCATTTGCCAGACTTCAGGCCGCAAGAGGCTGTAGCGATCACCGATATTGCGCCTCGAGTAGCGCGCCGCGATTGCCGCCAGTTCCTGCTGTCCTTCCTGGCTCATCGCTGCAAGGCCTCCAGGAAACGCGCCGCCAGCACCGGATAGCTGTGATGGGCCAGCACGAAAGCACGGCCACGCCTTCCCATCGCAGCGCGTTCGGCCGCGGGCAATGCCGCCAAGCGGCGCCAGCCCGCAGCGATGGCCTGGGCATCTTCGGGCGGCACGGTCAGGCCGGCCTGCGCTTCGGCCACCGGGTCGTTGCCGGCTTCGACCGAATGCAGCACCGCGACCTGCGCCATCATGTAGTCCATCAGCTTGTTCGGCGCGATGCCGAAGCGGTAGATCGGCGTGCGCTGCCAACCGATATAAGCGACGTCAAAACATGCCAGCAAGGCCGGAATCTGCAGCTTGGGGATGGGCGCAAACAGCGTCACATTGCTGATCGCTTCGGCCCGCAGCCGCTCGGCCAGCCGGGCTTTTTCATGGCCGCCGCCGACCAGCATGATCGCCACCGCTTCGTCCTTGAGCAGCTTGGCCGCGTCGAGCAAAAAATCGAGCGCATTGGGCAGCCCATGCGAGCCCGCATAGCCAAGCACCATCCGCCCGGCGGCTCGCTGCGCGGCGAGGAAGTCCGCCAGATCGGTGTTCAGCGCCGCGCCTTCGCCCTGCCATTCATCGAGCGCAATGCCGTTGGGCACGATGGCGAGCTTGCGCAGGTCCAGCCCATGCGCCTGCATATGCTGGTGCACCTTGGGCAGCATCGAGATGACGAGGTCGGCATCACGGTAGCCATCGTTTTCGGCTTTCTGGCACAGCAGCGCAAACGGATGCAGCGGCGACATGCCCGAAAGCTCGATTGGCGACAAGGGCCAGAGGTCATGGACCTCGTACACCAGCTTGGCCTGGCACAGCCTGGCGATGCGCCGTGCCACCCAGAGGTCCATCGGATAAGTGCTCGAAGCGATCACCACATCGGGCTGGATCTCGCGCGCGATCTGCGCGGCATCGCGCCAGAGCTGGCGGCAAAAGGACCAGATATTCAAGACCCGCCCGAGGCCATTGCCGGCATAGGCGGGGGTTGGGTACCAGCGGTAGGCAATGCCTTCGATCAGCTCGTCGCCGGCTGCCGGCTGGCGACTGCGCACATGCGAGACGGTGGAGGCCAGGATCTGCACGCTATGGCCGGCCCGCACCCATTCGCGCGCCAGGTAAAAAGGCCGGTACTCCATGCCATATTGCGGCGCGCCGGCGTAATGGTTGATCAGCAGCAGCTTCAATCGAGTTCTTTCAAGCGGGCCAGAAAACGCTTGACCGCCGGCGCAAACAGACCATGGGCGGCGATCCAGTCTCGATTCGCCGCAGCCGCAGCCTTGACGTCAAAGGCTTCGAGCCTTGCCGGCAATCGGGCGAAGTCGGCCGGCTCGACGATCAGGCCACGGCCCGGCTCGCTCAGCAACTCATGGTTGGCCGGCAGGTCCGACAGCAAGGGCACACAGCCATGGGCCATCGCTTCGAGCACCGACACCGCGACCGAATCGCTGGCCGGCAAGCTCAGGTACCAGCAGGCCAGCTGATATTGCTCAGCCTGACGATCGGCATCGAGCCGGCCGACAAAGCTGACGCGCCCGTCCAAGCCCAGAACCCGCACCTGATCCTGCAGCGCCGCAAGCAGCGAACCCTCATTGGCCACAATCAGTTGCGCCTCCGGATGCTTTGCAGCGACCGCGGCAAAGGCCTCGATCACCCGCCCCGGCAGGTAGATCGGCTCCAGGCCGCGGTTGGCGAAAAAACGCCAGGGCTGTTTGATGCCGGCTGGGGCCGGCAGCGCTTCCAGACCGAGCGGAAAAGTCATCACCTCGGCGGCGCCAAGCCACTGCATGCGGGCCGTCATATGCCGCGAATCCGAGGTGCAGATCGCGCAGGAACGCAGCACCCAGCGGGTCAGCTGGCGATAGAACCCGTTGCGCTCGGGCGCCACCAGGATGTCGCTGCCCCAGGCCGAGCCGATGATGCGCGCGCGCAAACGCCACAAGCGTTTGGCGGCCCAGGCCAGGCTGCCATGCGAGGTCAGGTAATGGGCATGCAGCCAATCGGCATCGACCTTGGCCAGCCAGGACCCCAGCGCCGGCAGATGCTTCAGCATGGCCAGGTTGCCGCCGCCATGGTCGGGCTGGCTGTTCATCGCAAAGCGCCGCGAAGCCGGCAGCAGCGCATCGAAGCCGGGCAGAAAACCGCGCGAAGACGCGGCCCACAACTCGACTTCAGGCGCCAGCGCGCGCGCCCATTTCAGCAGATGCGGGCTCTGCCCGTCGCCGATCAGCACCAGTTTCAAAGCGGCTCCAAGCCGTTCGTCGGGCCGTTCCCAAGACCGGCTGGGTCGTCCGCTCGGCGGGAAGCCAGCGGGGGGCCAAGGTCTATTCCCGCCCAGGCCTGGTAATGGGCGGACAGCTCCGGATGCAGGGCCAGCAGCTCAGCGTCGCGGGCGCGGGTATCGCCGATCTGGCGCGCCGGTGCGCCGGCCATGATGGCGAAATCAGGCACCTGGCCGCGCACTTGTGAATAAGCGCAGATGACCGCACCACGGCCGATCACCGCGCCGGCCTCGATCAGGCTGTGCGGGCCGATGAAGCTGTAAGCGCCGATATGGATGCTGCCGCTGCGATAGCCAGGCAGCGGTTGCGGATGGGTGACATAGCTGCGGCCGAGCAGCCGGATCGAACGGTGCGAGCTGTGCGTGACGATGCTGACGAAGTTGCTGATCTGCACGCCTTCGTCGATCGTCAGCCCGGCCGTTGCATCAAGAAAATT
>CAMDHE010000116.1 GCA_945898095.1 Roseateles toxinivorans
CTTCATAAAGTAACCCAACCAAGAAAGGCAACGCAGCCGAAAAACGCCTCGGCATAAAATCAAACCGCGCAACGCCACCCCCGGTCACGTTCACCGGAATTACAGGTCACGTTGCCGGAATGGCGGGTCACGTTCACCGGAATACGCAGCATTTAATCCTGTTGAATAACCTGCCGTTCCGACTCGGTCGGTCGTGACAATCTGACTTAACTGATCCGAGCCGCCGCCACCGGGTGCTGCGACTAGTACCGATGCGCCAGGTGAGCTGTAGCTGGTGACGTTACCGAAATAATCGGTTGCTGCTACCGTGATGATGTACTGGCTATTCTGGAAATTGTGCAGGTTGGTGTCATCACCAACACCAATACTGTTACCAGCAGACTGGACAACCACCGTGCCCAGGCCATTTCGCCCGCTTGCCGCGAGGGCAGCCAGTGCCGATCCAGCTGCTAAGAACCTAGTTCCTTCAAAGTCGTCGTAAAAAGCCCAGGTCTCGCCACTGGCAAAGCCATTGGCAAACCCCCAGCTATCATTGAGTACGTCAAAGTTTCTTGCATAGATATAGGCATTAGCAATCTGACTTGCAAAAGAACTTGAGAGCGGAAGCGGAGAATAGATGCTGACCAAATCTGCACCATACGCAACACCAACTATGCCCAGTCCATTCGATTCTGCTGCAATCGTTCCAGCTACCGATGTTCCATGGTTATCTGTCGAAAGAATCGGCGCCCCGCCCGGTGACAAGTCGGAAGCCTTTCGGCCGAGGCTGAAAAGTAGATTTCCGTCGAGGTCTGGATGGTTCGGATCGATCCCCTGGTCAAAAACTGCGACTCGAACACCAGCGCCTGTGTAATCAGTCCAGACGGGGAAAACATTGATTCCGGTTGTCGGGTACAGGTACCACTGGGTTCCGAGTAAAGGGTCTGAAGGTAAGCTGTAAGGACTGTCGTCGTCAATAATCAAACCGTAAGCATCCGAATCGTCTAGTAGGACTCCTGATGGGCTGGAAAGCAAAACATGAAGTGCCTCAATCGGCTCAAATATAGAATCCCCCTGCACCTGAACTGTGAAGGTTGCACTGGTTTGACCCGCAGCAATTGTGATAACTTTAGAGGTTGGGATGTAATCAATGCTGTAGATAGCCGTCGCCGACCCGGAAGTCGCAACCGTAACGGAAATATCGATAGGACTGGCCGCCGACATTGTCAAGGTAAAGACAATATTACTAGTGCCAGTGTTACCCTCTTTTATACCTGCATCGGCAATTGAAATCGTGGGTATCTGCCAGATTCTTGCGCTGTAGGTTCCAGTGGCGTTATTACCCGATTCACGAGCGGCCAGATAATATGTCCCGCTGCTTGTCGGAGTGTAAGTCAGGTAGGCATTCGGTCCAGCACCACTGTCGTCATCGGTCACAATAACTGAACCGGCACTGTTCAAAATCTCCAGATAAGGGTCAATCAGCGTTGTCCCATCGATCGAAAATCCGTAGGTAACGCCAGCCGTCAAGTTGACAGTGTAAAGGTCAGCATCGCCGATAAAATCAACGCTCCCGACCTTTTCAGTGCCCAATGTCAGTGTACTAGACACTGGGGTCGAGTTAACAATTAAGCGATAGGTTCCGGATGCGTTAATACCAGATTCCTGAGCATCAAGATAATAGGTTCCAGATATGGTCGGGGTATAAAATATCCTTGCATTCAGGCCTGCGCCACTGTCGTCGTCTGAAGTTATCGCTCCGCCTGCTGGATTTCGAAGCCAAAGGAAAGGATCCGTCAGTGACAGTCCGGTGGTAGCACCATCGTTGGCATCGCCGATCAGGTCGAATTGGTATTCGACACCAGCGGTCAGCGTTACGCGGTACCAGTCTGAAATATCAGACTGGTACCCAATATGGCCGACAGCACTTACTGAATTTACCGCAACTGTCGCCGCACTTGCTGTTGAGTCGAGTTCGTCCTGCCATATGGTTATGGCGTAAGTACCGATGGCATTATTTCCGCTTTCTTGTGCGCTGAGAAAAATGTAGCCCGTTGAAGTTGGAGAAACGTAAGAGTAAGAATAATAACTAATAGAGTTGGCATCATCATTTGCAAACGCGAATATTCCACTGCCACTATATACCGAAAGGTAAGGATCATAAAGAGTACCTTGCCCCTCTAGATAACCTTCTATCCAAACCTGATACCGGTAGCCATATAGCAGGTTAACCTTCCACCAGTCGGCGTCGCCATAAAAGTCAATTGCGCCGTACCCCGAGGTCCCGATTGACAAGGTTTGGGTTGACGTCGTGTTACCTGGAATTGTGTCAGCCATAAAAATGTCTCCTGAACTTAATTTATTTTCAACATGATCGATAAAAATTATTTCATCTCAAAGGTAGACCGCGGCGCCATTGCGGTGACGTCGTAGGTCTTGGCCAGCGGCACCAGACATAAGACATCAGACTAGGGCCACGTTCATCCAGTACAACTGAGGGCAATCGATTGCCCGTACTGCCGGTCAACGAGTCGGAGCCTGCCGTGCCAGTCAATATAGTCATGCGCTTAACTTAACTTCGCAAAGTTGCCCGGGAAGCAAAAAATGGAATTGACTTGAATCCCGGCGCCATTGCTGACACCTGGCCCATCGCCAAGTCAGGCGGCAACAAGATCAAAAGAGCCAATGCTTGCGCCAGACAACATTGCCCGCCTGAACGAAGGTGCCGAGACTTCATAGCCTCGCCTGCGCCGCTTCGTCGTGAAAAGCAAATTCAGCCAACCCCAGCAACTGCGATCGACCTCGACCTCGCCCGGCAATTTGCCGTAACGCCGCCAAAATGAAAGCAATTTTATTATTTACATTCACTTTACCAGTAAATTTGTAACTTAATAAATATTTGGTGAAATTCAGCCCGAATGGTCAGTCCATGGGCAGCAATGGCGGATCTGCCAGGGCTCGCGTGCAGGCCGCACTCACGCCAGCAGGCGTTCGCCCTTCGTCAGGCAGTTGGACGCCCGCAGTGGACCTCCAACTGTCCGGACTCAGCCCCGGCGCCGCAAGCATCCGGACGCCCTTCTCGTCCCTGCGCAAGGCACGCAGGTGCCGCGGTCGGAGCGAGAACAAGCCCTGCGGCTTGTTCGACCCCGCCCAAGGGCCGCGATGCATGCTTGCGGCGTGGCCTTGCTTCCTGACCCCCAAACGCAAATGGCCAGCATTTTTTACATGCTGGCCATTCTTGTTTGGTGCCCAGGAAGGGACTCGAACCCCCACGAAGTTACTCGCTAGTACCTGAAACTAGTGCGTCTACCAATTCCGCCACCTGGGCAGGTGCCTTCTTGTGAAGAGGCCGGACTATAGCATCAAGGCGGCGGTTCGGGCCACTGTCAGGCCGCCCGGCGATGCTGATCCAGGTGCCTCAGCTCACAGAAATTTCACGCCCTGCGCCAGCGGCAAGGCGCCGGAATAGTTGACCGTGTTGGTGCTGCGCCGCATGTAGTTGCGCCAGGCATCACTGCCCGATTCACGGCCGCCGCCGGTTTCTTTTTCACCACCGAAAGCGCCGCCGATTTCAGCCCCCGAGGTGCCGATATTGACATTGGCAATGCCGCAGTCGGAGCCGCTGGCCGACATGAATCGCTCGGCCTCGCGCAGGTCGTTGGTGAAGATCGCCGAGCTCAGGCCTTGCGGCACATCGTTGTGCAGCGCGATCGCTTCGTCCAGGTGGCGGTACTTCAGCGCATAGAGGATCGGCGCAAAGGTTTCGGCCTTGACTACCGCGGTCTGCGCCGGCATTCGCACCAGCGCAGGCACGGCGTACCAGGCCTCGGGATAGCGCTGCGCCAGCGCCCGCTCGCCACCGCTGACGCTGCCGCCCTGCTCGCTGGCGCTGACCAGGGCGGCCTGCATGGCATCGAAGGCCGCGCGGTCGATCAGCGGGCCGACCAGGGTGGCGGGATCGAGCGGGCTGCCGATTTTCAGAGTGGCACGGATGCGGTCCAGCCGTGCCAGCAACTCATCGTGAATGCTCTCGTGGATGATGACGCGGCGCGTCGTCGTGCAGCGCTGGCCGGCGGTGCCGTAAGCGCCAAAAAGGATGCCGCGAACCGCCAGTTCCAGATCGGCTGAGGGGGCAACGATGATCGCGTTATTGCCACCAAGTTCAAGCAAACAACGGCCGAAGCGCGCCGCCACCAGCGGCCCGACCGCGCGGCCCATGCGGGTCGACCCGGTCGCCGAAAGCAGGGCGACGCGGGGATCAAGCGCCAAGGCCTGGCCGAGCTCGGCACCGCCATTGAGCAACTGCGACAAATGGGCCGGCGCGCCTTCAAAACCCTGCAAAGCCTGCTCGAACAAGGCCTGGGTTGCCAGCGCCGTCAGCGGGGTTTTTTCCGATGGTTTCCAGATGCAGGCATTGCCGCAGACGATCGCCACGCTGGCGTTCCAAGCCCAGACGGCAACGGGGAAGTTGAAGGCCGAGATGATGCCGACCACGCCGAGCGGCAGCCATTGCTCCATCATCCGGTGGCCGGGGCGCTCGGAGGCGATCGTCAAGCCATGCAACTGGCGCGACAGGCCGACAGCGAAGTCGCAGATGTCGATCATCTCCTGCACTTCGCCCAGGCCTTCGCTGCTGACCTTGCCGGCTTCAATGGCGACCAGCTGCGCCAGCTCGGTCTTGTGCTGGCGCAGCAAGGAGGAGAACTGGCGGATCAACTCGCCGCGGCGCGGCGCCGGCACATCGCGCCAGATCTCGAAAGCCTGTTTTGCCCGCCCGATTGCGGCCAGCATGTCAGCTTCGCTGGCCGGGTCGATGGCGCCGGTTGGCGCACCGTCGATCGGCGAGCGCAATTGCGAGCGGCCGCCTTGGCTGGCGCTGGCAGGAACTCCGAGGGCGGCGAGAAGGTCTGAGACTTGGGTCATGGCGGTTCCAGAATTTGCAGGGCTTGGGCGGACGGGACTAGCTTAAAAATTATTCCCGTTGGTGCCGTGGAAGGTGGTGGCATCCAGCAGTGGGCTGAGTCCTTCGACAGACTCAGGACGAACGGGGCTTGTGAACGGCGTTTGTAGCGAGTCCTTCGACGGGCTCAGGACGACCGGGTGGGGGTTTAGCGAGTCTTTTGACGGGATCAGGATATTCGGAAAATCAGGCTCGGGGCGAATGGATTATTGGCGGGGTCGATGCAAGTCCTAGGGATGCTCTGCGTAACTCAACGCGAGTAGATGTAGCGCGGATCGGGATGGGATGCAAGTCGCATTTTGCGGCCAATAGCGCGTGCTCTTGGCAATAAATGCAACGCTGCAGACCGCCCGAGGCCGCACCAGCACAAGCCGTGAGGGGTTATGCAGAGCATCCCAATTTCGCTCGAAATTTATCCCGTTCGTCCTGAGCTTGTCGAAGGGCTTGGCTCAAGGCGCCGCACCGCAACGCTGGCCACAACCCGCAATCCGCTGCGCTTCTTGTCGGGCTACGCAGGAGACGGCTGGCCAACCAGCCCGGCCGCTTGCAAGCGGCCGGTCCTTCGGCAGGCGTCGACGAGCAAGCCATTGTTGATCGGGGTCCGGCCAACCAGCCCTGCCGCTTGCAGGCGGCCGGTCCTTCGGCAGGCGTCGACGAGCAAGCAGTTGCTCGTCTCGGTCCGGCCTCAGCCAATTGATTCGACCTGGCGGGATTGTTGGTAGGCTTGGCCGAAGCGGTTGGCGAGGAAGTCCGGCAGTTTGACTTGTTCCTGACGGATGAACCCCGCTTGCGGCAATTTCCCTTCACGGAACAGATCGAGCGCGGCGCAGACCCCCGCCGCCGTGGTGATCTGGATCGCCGAGCGCGGCGCGGCACCATCGCGTTCGGCAAAGATCTTGCGGGCAAACACTTCCTGCAACAGATTACCGTCGCGCATACCCGAGACCGTCACAAAGACCAGCACCAGGTCCTGCATCGTCGCGGGCATCGAGCGCCGCATGATGTCCTTCAAGGTCTGCTGGTCGTTTTTCAGTTGCAGGTCGTCAAGCAGCATCACCATCAGGTCGCGGTGGCCGGGATAGCGCACAGTCTTGTAATCGAGATTGCGTACCTGACCCTGCAGCGTTTCGCACAAGGTGCCCAGACCGCCCGAGGTGTTGAAGGCCTCATATTCGGTGCCATCGAGCGAGAAATGCTCGAGGCCTTCGAGCGGCAAGGCCTCGATCGCGCGGCCATCATGGATCGCTTCGCAAGGGTGGCAATATTCATTGATCAGCCCGTCAACGCTCCAAGTCAGGTTGTACTTCAAGGCATTGGTCGGAAACGCCGGCAAGGCGCCGACGCGCATCTTGACATCATGCAGGCTGTCGAAACTCCGGGCCAGATGGTGGGCGACGATGCCGATGAAGCCCGGCGCCAGCCCGCATTGCGGCATGAAGGCCGTGCTGGCGCCGGCCGCCAGGCGCTTGATTTCGCGGGTCGCGGCGATGTCTTCGGTCAGGTCGAAATAATGGCAGCCCGCCACTTTCGCCGCCTGCGCGGCCGTGATCGCCAAATGGTAAGGCAGGGCGTTGACGACGCTGTCCTGGCCACGCAAGGCCGCTGCCAGCACCTGGCTGTCTGCGCTGTCGGCCAAGCGGCCTTCGATGCCTTCAGCCGCCAGCCTTGCCAGCGCGGCAGCGTTCTGGTCGATCACGGTGACCTGGTAATCGCCGCTGCCATGCAGCAAGCGCGCGATGGTCTGGCCGATATGGCCGGCGCCCAGCAAGGCTGTTTTCATCGATCTCTCCTGTTTGAATGCATGCCAGCGAGTCTAGGTAGCATGCTTGACGAAAGAAAGCCTAAGTTCGACGATAAAGCGCAATAATTTGCCGATTCGTCCAACATACAATTCAATTCGTCGAAACAAAGGGTTTCCCATGAGCAATGATCTGAAGCTCGATGCACAGCGCGTGGCGCACAGCCGGGAGTTGGCCGATCGCCAACTGCTGGCGCTGTTGCAGGTGAATGCGCGCGAAAGCACGGCCAATCTGGCCCGCAAGCTCGGGCTGGCACGCACCACCGTGGTCGCAAGATTGGCCCGACTCGAGGCCGAGGGTGTGATCAGCGGCTACACGGTCAAGCTTGGGGGCAAGGCCGGCCACGCAAGCGTGCAGGCTTTTGTCGGCATCACGGTCAGCCCCAAGGCCGGACGCGATGTGGTCAAGAAGCTCAGCGCCCTGCCAGAACTGAACCAGCTCGCCTCGGTCAGCGGCGAATTTGACTATATGGCCTTGCTGCGCGCCGACTCGACGCTGCGACTCGATGCCTTGCTTGACGAGATCGGCGCCTTCGACGGCGTGACGCGGACCACCACCTCGGTGGTGCTGGCAATTCGCGTCGATCGCAACGCCTGAACACGCGCGTCAATGTGATAATGAAGCCCCCCAGCCACGGAGCCCTTCTTGGACAGTGACCATCGGTGACCGTCCACTCCCTCGCCCAATGCGGCAGCGCTGAGCGCGTCAAGCGCTCGACATAGCCCGCTGGTCCGGAGTGAGACGGTTAACACCCATCCGCCCGGACGGCGCCAGCGCCTGTCCAGCCTTTAGACGGCGCAATTGCGTTGGAGATTTGCATGCTGAATGTATTCACGCTGGACAACGGACGCCTGAAGGGCGGCTTGTTCCAGGAAGAGATCGAATCCGCCGAGGACCTGGCCCTGACGCGCCCGGTCTGGGTCGACATGGAAAGCCCGAGCGAAGTGGAAAAGGGCTGGATCCTCGACCGCTTCGGCTTGAGCATCCCCGAAGACATCGTTGCCGAAGACCTCGAGTCTTCAGCGCGTTTCTATGAAGAAGACAACGGCGAATTGCATATCCGCTCGGACTTCTTGATCGACGATGACGAAGCGCCGCGCAATGTGAGAGTCGCCTTCATCTTGTTGAACAACGTGCTGTTCTCGATCCACAACGAGGATCTGCCGGTTTTCAGGTTGCTGCGCCTGCGCGCAAGGCGCATTCCGGCCATGATCGAAGACGCCAAGGATGTGCTGCTCAAGCTCTATGACGCCGACGCGGAATATTCGGCTGACATCCTCGAAGGCATTTACGACAAGCTCGAAAAGGTCAGCGAACGGGTGCTGAAGAAGGATGTCAACGACGCCGTGGCCAGCGAAGTGCTGTCGGCCATCGCCCGCGAAGAAGACTTGAACGGGCGCATCCGCCGCAATGTGATGGACACGCGCCGGGCGGTCAGCTTCATGATGCGCAGCCGCATGCTCAACGCCGAGCAGTTCGAGGAATCGCGGCAAATTCTGCGCGACATCGACTCGCTCGATTCCCACACCGCCTTCCTCTTTGACAAGATCAACTTCCTGATGGACGCGACCGTCGGTTTCATCAATATCAATCAGAACAAGATCATCAAGATCTTCTCGGTGGCCAGCGTCGCGCTGCTGCCGCCAACGCTGATTGCCAGCATCTACGGCATGAACTTCAAGTTCATGCCCGAACTCGATCAGACCTGGGGCTATCCCTTTGCCCTGGTCTTGATGCTGGCCTCGGTGGCCGCGCCCTTCATCTACTTCCGTCGCAAAGGCTGGCTGCGTTAGGGAGCGGGCCTAGGCTTTGATCCGGCGCTTGATCCAGCGCAGCAGGTTGCCGAGCAAAGGCAGTTTTTCATACAGCTCCTCGGCCGCATCCCAGTAGTCGCGGTGGTAGGCAATGCGGCCGTCATTGGCAAAGCGCAAATGGCTGCTGCCATGGATGCAGCGCTCGACCGCCTGACCCTGGCGGCGGAAGTGGAAATCCCAACTGAGGAAACATTGCTGACCTTGCACCAACGCATCGATGACCTCGAAGCGCGGCGCGTCCAGGGTCGCGAACATATGTGAAAAAACCCGCTGCACACCGGTGAGGTTGCGGACTTCGTTGAACGGATCCTTGAAAAAAGCCTGCTCGTTGTAGAGCAGGCCCATCCTGTCGATGTCCTGGGGCTGCAGTTCTTCAAAAAAGGCGATCACTGCCGCAGCGCGAGGATCGTCATGTCTTGCTTCAGTCATCAGCTTGTGGCGCGACGCACCAACCAGAAATAAAGACCATGGCCGAGGTGGCTCATCAGCTTCAACAACAAGGTGAAGCGCTTGGGGAAATGGATCTCGAACCGGCCCTTGGCCCAGCCTTTGAGGATCTCCTGTGCGGCCTGATCAGCGCTGATCAAGGCCGGCATATGGAAATCGTTCTGCGCGGTCAAGGGGGTAGCGACAAAGCCCGGATGGATCACCGACACGCCGATTTGCGATGGCGACAGGTCGAGATAGAGCGCCTCTGCCAGATGACTCAAGGCCGCTTTCGATGGGCCGTAAGCCAGCGATCTGGGCAGGCCGCGAAAGCCCGCCACGCTCGAGACCAGACTGAGATGGCCGCCCTGCCCGCGCTGGGCCTGCAAGAGCAGTTGCGGCAGCACCGCAGCCAGCAGGTTCAGCGCGCCGACATAGTTGACATCGAGATGCCGCAGCGCCCCGGCAAGCGAAAAATCCTGCGCGCGCATCGGCTGGTAATGGCCGGCGCAATAGAGGGCCAGGTCGATCCGGCCATGGTCGCTGACGATCTGCTGCGCGGCCTGCTGCAGCGCTGCGGCATCGAGCACATCGAGCGAAATCGCTTCAGCGCCGGCATGCTCGCGCACAAAGTCGTCGAGCAGCGGCTTTTGGCGGGCCGACAAGATGACGGTGGCGCCGGCGCCATGCAGCGCCACGGCCAGCGCGCGGCCGATACCACTCGACGCGCCGACCAGCCAGACCACGCGGCCCTGCCAATGCTTCAATTCGGGGTTCATTGCCATCGCGTCAAAGTTTCTGGAACGACAAGGTGACCTCACCGAGCTTGATGCCGAACTTGCTCATCTGCGCCTTGTTGAGCATCACCTGTTCGTCAACCAGATACATCCAGTCGTCGAAATCAACTTCGTAGACCTGCCCGCCAACCGGCAATTTGAGCGCATAGCGCCAGCGCAATGCGTTGCCTGAAGCCTGGCCCTGGGCTTGGCCGACGACATCGCCGGCGGTACCGCTGTAGCGCCCGCCGCCCAGATCAGTGATGGTCCAGACGCGTCGCTCGCGCGCACCATCGCTGTACTCGAAGTCCTCTTCCAGCACGCCGACATCGCCCTGCCAGCGCCCAAGCAACTTGACGACGAAGCGGCGTTGTACCAGGCCGCTGCGGTCGGTGAAGATGCCATGGGCAATCAGCTTGCCCGAAAAATAGCTGCGCAGATCCAGCACCGGCTTCTCGCTGGCATAGTCAGCCGGCGCCGGTGCCGCGCAGCCGACCAGCAGGGCCGAACTGGCGCCCAGCAGGACGAGGCGGCGGTTCAACATCGATCGGTTCATTTCATCTCCTTTGCGACAGGTCGGATCCAGAAGGCATAGAGCAGCAGCAGCGCTGCCAATTTCAAGGCCCAGGGCAGGATGCAATAGGCCAGGGTCAGAGCCTGCATTGCCTGGTCATCGCGCCGGTCCGGTTCATAGCCGAACCATTGCAGCAGCGGCAGCGCCAGCCCCGCAGCCAAGGCCAGATTGAGCTTGTTGGCGGCATTCCACCAGCCGAAAAAAGCGCCTTCAGCCCTGCCGCCCAGGCCTGCCTGCTGGATCACCAGGGCGAGCATCGCCCCGGGAATAGCCAAGTCGGCACCCAAGGCAACGCCAGTTGCGATGCATACGAGCGTGAAGGGCAAGCTGTCGCCTGCACCTAGACAGGCCGCCCAGCCGAAAGCCAACAAGGCCAGCATCATGGCCAGGGCCCAGGCGCGAGCCTGTCCAATCCTTGCCACCACGCGCAACCAGCAGGGCAAGGACAGCGCTGCAGCGATGAAATAAGCGGCCAGATAAGGCCCTTCAAACGAAGGCGTTTGCAGGCGATCGCGAACGAAGAAAAGCAGCAAGGTCGCAGGGATCGCCGCCGCGATGCCATTGAGTAGAAACACCGCGAGCAAGCGCTTGAAGCCCGGCGTGCGCCAGACTTCCACGACGGGTGCAGCCGCCGCATGAGCAAAGCGCAGCGGGGCAGGTGCCAGGCGCAGCAGCAGCAAGCCGGCAGCCAGGCTGAGCGCCAGCAAGACTGAAGTCGCTGCCAGGCCCAACAGCGATGGCAGCAGGCTGGCAGTGATCACACCGACCAGCGCAAAGCCCTCGCGCCAGGCAACCACGCGGGTCTGACGCAAGGCGTCGCCACCCAGCCTTGCACCCCAGGCCTGATGCATCACGCTGAGCAGGCTGTAGCCGAGGTAAGTCAGGAGCAGAAATGTCAGGCACCAGACCCGCAGCGCCTCTGGCTCGCGCAAAGGCGGGAAGAACAGACCGACGAAACCAGCTGTCAACAGCAGCGCGGCCGCGGCCATCAAGCCCAGGATTGCCGCCGGTCGGCGATTCAGCCATCGATCGCATTGCCGGCCGATCCAGGGGTCGAGCAAGGCGTCAAACAATCGGGCCAGCAGCAGCAAAGCGCCGACCCAGGCCAGCGGCATGCCGAACTGCGACGCGTAATGCGCCGGCAGCGTGACATAAAGCGGCAAGGCCACGAAGGCCAGGGCGAAGCCGATCGACCCATAGCGCAGACCGGCAGCGGTGCCGAAACTGGCCGGAGGTTCAGCCCGCATTGGCACCTCCCAGCAGCAGCTGGCGCAAAGCCGGCTCGGAGCTTTGCGGCGCCAGCCAGATGCCGAAGAAAAACCGGCCGAACTCGGCGTCGGCGATGCGCCGCTGCGGCCTGCCGTTGACAAAGAAGCGCACTGCGCTGCCGGGTTCCTGCAGGCCGCTGATGCGATCGCCAGCCTGCACATCCGGGAAAGCGGCTTCCATCTCGGCCAGCCATTGGCTGGCCTTGGCAGAACTTATCTCGGCCTGGCGGCGCATTTCGACCAGCGAGCGTTTCGCAATCTCCTTGCCGCTGAGACTGCGCGCATATTCAAGCTCGAGCGCCAAAGTCTGCGTCGTCCAGTTCTTCGCATCGACAGGCTCGCGCACCCAAAGGCGTGCGGCATAGATCAGCAGCCCGAAATAGCGCAACTGCCCTTGACCTTGCAGGCGCAGATCGGCCAGTTCGGGCGATGCAGCTTGTGCAGGCAGGGCCAAACCGAGCAGTCCGGCCAGACAGACGCGGCGCTGCATCTCAGTCTCGCGTCAGGGTGAACTGCATCACATCGGTATTGCCGGCGTCGAAAGCCGCCTCGCAATAGGCCAGATAGAACTCCCACAAGCGCATGAAACGGGCGTCAAAGCCTTGCTCGAGCACCTGACCCTCATGACGCAAAAAGACCTCGCGCCAGCGCCTCAAGGTCTCGGCATAGTCGAGGCCGAAGGCCATCTCGTCGACGATGCGCAGCCCGGCCCTTCTGGCATGGCGGCGGAACTCGCTCGGGCTGGGCAACATGCCGCCGGGGAAGATGTATTGCTGGATGAAATCAGTCGACTCTGCATAGCGCTCGAACAGGTCGTCGCGGATCGTGATGCTCTGGATGCAGGCCAAGCCGCCTGGTTTCAGGCTGGCGTGGACAGCCTTGAAATAACCGTCCCAATATTCACGCCCGACCGCTTCGAACATCTCGATCGACAAGACCGCGTCAAACGGCGCATCGCTGATGTCGCGGTAATCCTGCAAGCGCAAATCGGTCTGTGCTGCCAAGCCGGCGCTTTCCAGCCGCTGCTGAGCCCATGCCAATTGCTCGGTAGACAAGGTCACCCCAGTCACATGGGCACCGAAGTCACGCGCCGCACATTCGGCCACCGCGCCCCAGCCACAACCGATCTCGAGCACGCGCGACCCCGGCCCGACCTTGCATTGCTGCAAGGCCCGGCGCATCTTGGCAGTTTGTGCCGAAGGCAGCGAGCGCTTCAGATCGCCGTCAAACCAGGCGCTCGAATAGTTCATGCTTTCGTCGAGCCAGAGCTTGTAGAACTCATTGCCGAGGTCGTAATGCGCCTGGATATTCTTGCGGCTGCCCTTGCGGCTGTTGCGATTGAGCAGATGGCGCAGGCGATAAAGCAGCGCGCCCCACCAGCGGCCGTAGACGACTTCGTCCAAGGCTTCGCGGTTGCGGATGAACAACTCGAGCAGCGCATGCAGGTCGGGCGAGCTCCAATGCCCGGCCATATAACTTTCGGCAAAGCCGATGTCGCCGCTGCGCAGTGCTGCCGCGCAGACCGCCCAGTCGCGGATGCGCAGCGCCGCACGCGGTGAATCGGCGTCGCTGCTCGCAGCCGCGCCGAAATGGGCTGAACTGCCATCGGGCATCTGCACATCGAGGCTGCCAAAGCGCAATCGCTGCAGCAACTTGAAAACGGTCCGTGCCGCCGCCGGCGCGCCGCCGGGAAGGTTGATCGTGGAAGTGAGCGTG
>CAMDHE010000117.1 GCA_945898095.1 Roseateles toxinivorans
AACGCGGATGTGTGCAGTGCGGACCGGGATGGGATGCAAGGCGCATTTTGCGGCCAATAGCGCGTGCTATTGGCAATAAATGCAACGCCGCAGACCGCCCGGGGCCGCGCTAGCACAAGCCGTGAGGGGTTATGCAGAGCATCCTTAGCTGCCGGGATCTGGGTCATCAAAGCGGTAGACGCCAACTGACCAGTAGGGCTCGGTGGCCGGACGCCGGCTCAGCCGCACCAGAGATGCAACTTCGATTCTGACCGGTCGAAGCAGATCTTCGAAGGAGCCGGGTTCAGGCAGCCTCAGCGACACGCGTGGCTCCTCGCTCGCGCGCCCACGCCGCAGCCAGGCGTTCCACATGGGTCAATGCCAGCCCCGCCTCCAAGGCTGCGACAACGCTCTTTCCTGACAGGGCACCGTGGTCGCGCAGCCAGAACATCAGCTTCTCGCTGGCGCCGATGCCGCCAAGTGCCCGGCAGATAACTGCCACAGTCTCGCGCTCGATGCCCAGGAAGGCCTGCGGGTAGTACAGCCGGTTACCCACTTTCACCCCGAAGATTTCACCCCGGTCCGCAGCTGGCGCCAAAGCTTGGCGTGTGAGCCCCCAGGCCTTCGCGAGTTGCTCGCCGGGTACAACGAGCCCGTCTTTGACCCACTGGACTCGCGCCGCCTCGCCACGTAAGGCGGCACCAGCCAAGCCGGCAGCGACCTGGTCTTGCTGGGTGTCCTTCGGAGGTTGCGCGGCTTGTGACGCTCGGGCTCGAACAATTCGCGCCATCGGCAACCCTTGCTTGCTGACTGCCAAGCGCAGGCTACCGAGGTCTTCGCCTAGGCGGCCGACGGCGGCTTCGAGTTGTGCAATCCTGCGCAGCAGGACAGGGGTGCTCAGGCTGTTGCTCATTCGTGCATCTTAAGCAAATAGGTACAGCAATGCAAATGGAGCAAATGCAGACATCAAGCCTTGACCGCCTGGAACCGCAGTCACTTCACCGACGTCGGACGATTTCGCTGCGCTTGCCGCAGCATCTGCTGGATTCGGCGAGTCAACCCGGCTGAGCCACAATCGCCCATCCCGTCGCATCTCCCTTGGCCACCATGGAATCGAAGGTGCGAGCAAGCTTGAAGGCCTTGCGCCTGCTGCTTGACCGGCCGAGCTTGCTGTGGGAATTCTTCGATCCCGTCAAATTACTCCTGTTGTCCATGAAATTCATCCTCAGAACTTTCTTCAAGACCTTGCGCCTGCTGCTCGGCCCGCCGCTGCTGCTGTGGGAATTCGTTTCGCGGCCGAGTGAGCTGCAGCGTGCGCCGGCTTTGCAGGCCGAGGTCAACCGGCAATGCGAGCAGTTGGCCTTGTTCCATTACAAGACCTGTCCGTTTTGCATGAAGGTGCGCCAGGAGATGCGCCGGCTGGCGCTGCCGATCGAGCGGCTCGATGCGCAGCCGCCGGGCGCGCTGCGTGAACAGCTGGGCCGGCTTGGCGGTCAACTCAAGGTGCCCTGCCTGAGGATCACCGACAAGGCCGGCAACAGCGAGTTCCTCTATGACTCGGGCAAGATCATCAGCTATCTGCAACAGCGCTTCAGCCCTGCCTGAATTGGGGCCTTGGTCGGCGGCGACGCGACAGCACCATGCTGCCGAATTACCATCCGGACATGAAGATGCCAATGCTGGATTTGCCGCTATTCCCTTTGCAAAGCCTGCTGTTTCCCGGCGGCTTGCTGCCGCTGCGGATCTTCGAGGTGCGCTACCTCGACATGATCAGGCGCTGTCACGAGGCCGGTCAGCCTTTCGGGGTTGTCTGTCTGAGCCAAGGCAGCGAGGTACGACGGTCTGACCCCGGTGCCGAACCCGGCGGTGACGGCTTCGCCCATGAGGCGTTCTTCCCGGTCGGCACGCTGGCAAATATCGAAACACTGCAGCGACCCCAAGCCGGGCTGATGCTGATCCGCTGCATCGGCACGCAGCGCTTCCGGGTCGTTCGCAGTTCGCAGCGCAAGTTCGGCTTGTGGGTCGGCGATGTCGAGTTGATCGACGCTGACATCGCCTTGCCGCTACCCGCCGATCTGCAGTTCACCCGCGAGGCGCTGCAGGCTCTGGTCCGCAAGATCGAGCAGAGCATCAGCGAGAACCCCAGGCAGGCGGGAGCCACAATGCCGATTGCCCAGCCTTACCAATGGGACGACTGTGGCTGGATCGCCAACCGCTGGTGCGAGATGCTGCCTCTTAACCCGGAACTCAAGCAGCGTTTCATGGCGCTCGAAAGCCCGCTGCTGCGTCTTGAACTGGTGGCTGATACGCTGGGACAAATGGGTTTCGCGCTGCCGAGCTGAATTCGGTCGGGGTTCGCGCCGCCTGTATTACAGTCAGCCCGATCAGCCGATTGGCCGGCAACAAAAAATCATGCAGATAAGCGAATTCCTGACTTGCGGTTTTGCCCGGGCTTTGGCCGGTTTCTTGCTGGCCAGCCTGTCAGCGACTTGCGCTTGGGCCGGGCCCGAACTGGTCTGCGAGCTGCGTTACGGCAGCGAAACCCGTGTCCTGCGCCACAGCGCTGCGGCTGACCCTTATGCCTATGCTGCGGAGACCTTCGAAGGCCGCTTTCGGTTCAAGGCCGTGGTGCTGGGTGGCGCCGAAAAGGTCGAACATATCACCCTGACCGTCTATGACCTGGCCGGTGCCGGCGCTCCGAAAATCAGTCAGCAGTTGAGGATCGAGCCGCCGTTCAATTTGCAGGCGGAATTGCCGGCCTTGACCGGCTGGTCCCATGTCTATTCGAGCGTGCTCGGACGTGAGTTGCGCTACGGTTGCGCATTGCAGGGTCGGCCATGAAGCGCAGCATTGCAATTTCGACGCTATTCGGGCTGGCGGCAATGTGGGTGAGCCTTTCAAGCCAAGCCCAGCCGCTACCCCTCGATCCGGTGGTGCGCATCGCCTGGGTTGGCGACGTGATGCTGGCCGACGGCCCGGGCCGCTTGATCGGCCGCGGTGGCGACCCCTTCAAGCCTTTTGCAAAGCTGCTCGCCAGCGCTGATTTGCGCCTGGCCAATCTTGAATGCGTGATCGCCGAGGGCGGCAAGGAAATCCCCGGCAAGCCCTGGACCTTCCGCGCCAAGCCGAGCGTGTTGCCGCTGCTGAAGCGGCATGTCGATGCGGTCTCGCTGGCCAACAACCATTCGGGTGACTACGGTCGCAGCGCCTTCGTCGAGATGCTCGGGCGGCTGGAAGCAGCGGGCCTGCCTTATTTTGGCGGAGGTCGCGACCTGCGCCAGGCGCATCGCCCGCTGATCATCGAGCGCAAGGGCATCAGGATTGCCCTGCTCGGGTATGACGAATTCATGCCACGTTCATTCGAGGCCGGCGACGATTACGCGGGCGTTGCCTGGAGCGAGGACCAGCAGGTGGTCTGGGACATCCGCCAAGCGCGTCTGCAGGCCGATCTGGTCATCCCCTTCATGCATTGGGGCCAGGAACATGAGTCGACGGCCAACGCCCGCCAGCGTCAGTTGGCCCGACTGATGATCGATGCCGGCGCCGACGCCGTGGTCGGAACCCACCCGCATGTGGTCCAGGATACCGAGACCTACAAGGGCAAGCCGATCGTCTACAGCCTCGGCAACTTTGTTTTTGACGGCTTTGACAACCCCGACAACAACACCGGCGCGGTACTCTGGATGGATGTCACCAGGCAGGGCGTCAGCAACTGGCGCATGCAGACCGCACTCATCGACCGCAACGGCACACCGCACCCTGGGCGGTGAAGGTACTCACCGCTGGCCAGGGCCAGCGGCGGTTCAAGGCTTGCAGCCATAAATCAGACGATCTTGATGCCCAGATTGGGCAGGCCGTCGATGTGGCAATCGATCACATCGCCGCGCACGACCGGGCCGACGTTTTCAGGCGTGCCCGAATAGATGATGTCGCCGGGCATCAGCTCGAAGGCTTCCGAGAGCTTGCTGATCTGCTCGGCGACGCTCCAGATCATCTGCGACAGATCGGCATTCTGCTTGCCCACGCCATTGACCTTCAGCCAGATGTTGCCCTTGGTGAAATGGCCGGTCTGGCCCACCAGATGCAAGGGACCGATCGGTGCTGACTGGTCAAAGCTCTTGCCGATTTCCCAGGGTTTTTTCTGGTCGCCCATGCCGCGCTGCAGATCGCGCCTTGTCATGTCCAGGCCGATCCCGTAGGCGTAGACCAGTTCCAGCGCGCTGGCGATCGGAATATTGCGGCCGCCACGGTGCAGGGCGGCGACCAGTTCCACTTCATAGTGGTAGTTCTTGGTCAGCGGTGGATAGCTGTGATCGGCGACCTTGCCCGGCGCCACGTTCTGGATTGCGTCGGTCGGCTTCTGGAAGAAGAACGGCGGCTCGCGGGTCGGATCGGAGCCCATTTCGCGTGCATGGGCGGCGTAGTTGCGGCCGATGCAATAGATGCGTCTGACTGGAAACATCAGGTCGCTGCCGACGATCGGCACATAGGTGGCGGGCACCGTGAACGGCGTCTTGGCGGCGGCTTTTGCGCCATTCTGGGCGACGCCCGGCAGAGCACATCCAGCCAAGGCGCCAAGCCCCAAGGTGGCGGTGGTTTCGAACAGTGATCGACGTTTCATTTTGTCTCTCCGGTGTGAATCCGCAATGGCGGATGCCGCCTTAAGGGGCGGGGTTCAGGTCCGGTTCGACTTTAATCGGCAAATCCGCTTGGCGGTGAAATATCCGGATAGCTGTTGCTACGGGATTTCCCGACCCAGGCCGTCAGACCCGGGATCCATAGCCGTTCACTGGCTGGAATCGAGCAGCTTCAGCAGCGAGCCTTCGTCCGCGACCGACAGCAGGCCGGTCTGGGCATAGATGCCGAGCTTGGCGCGGGTGTCGGTGATGTCGAGGTTGCGCATCGTCAACTGACCGATGCGGTCGAGCGGGCTGAAGGGCGCGTTTTCGACCTTTTCCATGCTCAAGCGCTCGGGCGCATAGGTCAGGTTGGGCGACTCGGTATTGAGCAGTGAATAGTCGTTGCCGCGGCGCAGCTCGATCGTTACTTCGCCGGTGACCGCGCGCGCCACCCAGCGCTGCGCCGCTTCACGCAGCATGATCGCTTGCGGGTCGAACCAACGGCCCTGGTAGAGCAGCCGGCCGAGCTTGCGGCCGTTGTCGCGGTATTGTTCGATCGTGTCTTCGTTGTGGATGCCGGTGACCAGGCGCTCATAGGCGATGAACAGCAGGGCCAGGCCGGGGGCCTCGTAGATGCCGCGGCTCTTGGCTTCGATGATGCGGTTCTCGATCTGGTCGCTCATGCCCAGACCATGGCGGCCGCCGATGCGGTTGGCTTCAAGGATCAGGGCGACCGGGTCATCGAAGCGGACGCCATTCAGCGCCACCGGTTGGCCTTCTTCAAAGCGCACAGTGACTTCTTCGCGCTTGACTTCGACTTCGTCCTTCCAGAAAGCCACGCCCATGATCGGGTTGACGATTTTCATGCCGCTGCCCAGATGCTCCAGGTCCTTGGCTTCATGGGTGGCGCCGAGCATGTTCGAATCGGTCGAATAGGCTTTTTCAGCCGACATCTTGTAGCCGAAGCCATGCGCGGTCATGAAGGCCGACATCTCGGCGCGGCCACCAAGCTCGTCGATGAAGAGCTGGTCGAGCCAGGGCTTGTAGATCTTCAGCGCCGGATTGGTCAGCAAGCCGTAGCGGTAGAAGCGCTCGATGTCGTTGCCCTTGAAGGTGCTGCCGTCGCCCCAGATGTTGACATCGTCTTCCTTCATCGCAGCCACCAGCATCGTGCCGGTGACGGCCCGGCCCAGCGGCGTGGTGTTGAAGTAGGTCACGCCTGCGGTGGAGATGTGGAAGGCGCCGCTTTGCAGCGCGGCGATGCCTTCATGGGCGAGTTGGCGCCGGCAGTCGACCAGCACGGCTTTTTCAGCGCCATATTGCAGTGCCTTGCGCGGGATCTCTTCGTAATCGGGCTCATCAGGCTGGCCCAGATTGGCCGTGTAGGCATAGGGCATGGCGCCCTTCAGCTTCATCCAGTGCAAGGCGGCGCTGGTATCGAGGCCACCTGAGAATGCGATCCCGACTTTCTGGCCGAGCGGAAGATGCTGAAGAATGGTTGACATAAGCGGGGGTCTGGTGAAATGCCGAGGCTGACGCAAAATGCGCCCAATCCGCTATTTTCTGTCAAATCGCGGCTTGCCGGCCCGGACCCCATTGAAACCGCTTGCAGCTTGTCGCGACAGGGACAGGCTGGCAGGCCGGCAGCGCAACAGAATGGCGGCGCAATTCAACCTGGAGAGATGAGATTGAGTCAATCGATTGCCGAGATCCCGACCAGCCCGCAACGACTGGCCCAGCGCAGCCATTGGCCCAAGCGTCTGCCACTTGAGCTGGCGATTCCGCAGACTTCGCTCTGGTTCAATCTCGAAGTCGCGGCAGCTCGCTTTCCCGACAAGGTCGCCACCGTCTATTGTGGGCAGACCAAGACCTATGCCGAGCTGCGCGATGAAGCGCTGGCGCTGGCCGCTTGGCTGCAGCAGGCCGGCGTCGAGGCCGGCGACCGGGTTGCCCTGTTCATGCAGAACTGCCCGCAATTTCTCGTCGCCTTCTATGCGGTGAACCGGGCCAATGCGGTGATGGTGCCGGTCAATCCGATGAATCTGGCCGAAGAGTTCGGCCATTACATCAGCAATCCGCAGACCAAGGTCGTCATCTGCAGCGCCGATCTGGCGCCGATCGTCGCGGCGGCCAACCAGGCTTTGCCCGAGGCGCAGCGCTTGAAGGCCTTGCTGGTCACGCGTTATGCCGATGCCTTGCCGCCAGCCGGGGTTGATGCCGAACTGGGTCTGCCGCCGGCGATGCTGCAATGGCTGAACGCCGATCCGGCCTTGCCCGCTGGCGCCACCCGCTGGCTTGACGCGCTGGCTGCCTCGCTCCAGCCCGGGCCGCACCAGGCCGGGTCGAATGACCTGGCCTTGCTGCCCTATACCTCGGGCACGACCGGACTGCCCAAGGGCTGCATGCACAGCAACGCCACTTTGATGGCCAACACCTGCGGCAGCAGCCAATGGGGCTCGGCCTCGGCCGAGTCGACCAGCCTGGCGGTGGTGCCGATGTTCCATATCACCGGTTTCCTCTACGGCGTGCTGAGCCCGGTCTATCTGGGCATGACGGTAGTGATCATGCCGCGCTGGGACCGCGAACTGGCCGGGCGCTTGATCTCGCGCTACCGCGTCACCCATTGGACTTGCATCCCGACGATGATCATCGACCTGTTCGGCAGCCCGAACTACAAGAGCTTCGATCTGTCGAGCCTGATCTATCTCAGCGGCGGTGGCGCGGCGATGCCGTTTGCGGTGGCCGAGAGGCTGCAGCAGGAATTCGGCCTGACCTTTGCCGAAGGTTACGGTTTGACCGAAACCGCCGCGCCTTCGCATGCGAATCCGCCCGAGCGCGCCAAGCTGCAATGCCTGGGGATGCCGATCTTCGGCGTCGACTCGCGCGTCGTCGATCCGCTCACGCTGGAAGAAATGCCGATCGGCGAGGTCGGTGAAATCATCACCCAGGGACCGATGGTTTTCCATGGGTACTGGCGCGCGCCTGAAGCCAATGCAGCAGCCTTTGTCGAAATCGAAGGCAAGCGTTTTTTCCGCACCGGCGACCTCGGCCGGATGGACGAAGAGGGCTATTTTTTCATCACCGACCGGCTCAAACGGATGATCAATGCCAGCGGCTTCAAGGTCTGGCCTTCCGAGGTCGAGTTGCTGCTGTACAAATGCCCGGCCGTGCAGGAAGCCTGCATCATCGCGGCCAAGGATGCTTATCGCGGCGAGACGGTCAAGGCCGTCATCGTGCTCAGGAGCGAAGCCAAGGGCAAGGTTGTAGCCGACGACATCATCGACTGGGCGCGTGGTCACATGGCCGCCTACAAGGTGCCGCGGCTGATCGAGTTCGTCGACAGCCTGCCCAAATCGGGTGCCGGCAAGGTGATGTGGCGGCTGCTGCAGGAACGCGAGGCCTGAGCCGACGCTGATCCGAAGTCAGCTTGAACGCCGCAAGGCGATCGTGCGCCGTTCGTCTTGCAGGGCCAGGTCATCGATGCTGGCCCGCACGAATTCGATATGGGCCCGCGCGGCGTCGGCCGCCTGCTGCGCCTGGCCCTGGCGCACCGCCTGCCAAATCGCCCGGTGCTGCGTTTTCAACTGTTCCCAGCGTTGCGGCCGGGTCTGCAGGTTTTCCAGATTGTTCGATACATGGCCATGGATGACCCGCATCAGGCTGGCGCTGAGATGGCCGATCAAGACATTGTGCGCGGCCTCGGCAATCGCCTGATGGAAGGCGACATCGGCGTCGATTGACGCAGCCAGGTTCTCGCTGCGGTAAGCCGCTTCCATCTTTTCATGGGCGGCGTCGAGGCGCTGGATGTCGACATCGGTGGCACGCTCCGCTGCCAGTTGCGCCGCCTGGCTTTCCAGCATCTGGCGGAACTCGAGCAGGTCCCGGTGCAGCATTGGGTGGCCCTTGACCATGTCCTGCCAGGGATCGGCGAAATGCGCTTCGAGCCGGTCGGTGACCTGGGTGCCGGCGCCATGCCTTGTGCTCAGCAGGCCTTTGGCCACCAGCTTCTGGATCGCTTCCCGCAGCGATGGCCTGGAGACCCCCAGGTCGATGGCCAAGACGCGCTCTGACGGCAGCAAATTGCCAGGCTTGAGCGATCCCTCGAGGATGCGTTTTTCAAGTTCGGCGGCGACGGTGTCGGCCAGGCGGATCACGGCAGGGCGTTGCTGGGGCATGGAATTGATAAGTGGTAAGACCATTTCATATTACCTTAATCCAGCGCAAATTGGTTCTGAGAAACAAAGGGAAAACACCTATCCACATTCGCAGCAAGGCCATTAACATCCGGTCAACTGGTAAGACCAATTTACCATTTGATTATCAAGCGAGGATCTTGTGGGCCCAACATCGAACCAGCACCGGCTGTATCCGGTCAAGCCGAGCGACGTTTATCTGTTCGCCACCTGCCTGATCGATCAGTTCACGCCCGAGGCCGGTGTCGATACGGTCAATCTGCTGGAGCGCGAGGGCATCAGGGTGCATTACCTCGAGCAGCAGACCTGCTGCGGCCAGCCGGCATACAGCAGCGGCTTTGCGGATGAAGCGCGGACCGTGGCGCTGCAGCAGTTGAACCTGTTCACTGAGAACTGGCCGGTGGTGGTGCCATCGGGCTCATGCGGCGGCATGATCAGGCACCATTACCCGCAGCTTTTTGCTGCCGATCCAAAGCTTCATGCCAAGGCGGTCGAGCTCGCCGGACGGGTTTACGAGCTCAGCGAATTCCTCGTCCACGTCGTCAAGTTTGATCATGCGGACCGCGGCGCTGGCTGCAAAGTGGCCTTGCACAGTTCCTGCCATGCCAGGCGCCAGATGGGCTCGCATGAGACCAGCGAGGCGCTGCTCGGCAGCCTGGCGCAGGTCGAACTGGTCGAGCCGGCCAGGGTCGAGGAATGCTGCGGCTTTGGCGGCACTTTTGCCATCCGTTATCCCGATATTTCCGAGGCCATCGTCGACGACAAGGTGGCCAGCCTCAAGGCCAGCGGCGCCGATCTGGTGGTCAGCGCCGACTGCGGCTGTCTGCTCAATATCACCGGTCGGGCCGCCAAGCAGGACCAACTCGCCGGGCGCAGCCAGGCCTCGCTGCCAGGTGAGCATCTGGCCAGCTTTCTTTGGCGCCGGACTGCGGAGCCATCAGCATGAGCGCGCGCGAAGCCATCCTCGGCCGCTTGCGTGCCGCCCAGGCTGAGGCGCCGCTGCCGGATGTGCAGGCCTGGTATGCCGCGCATCGCCGCGCTGAAAATCCAACGCAGCGGGTCAGCCGCTTGCGTCAGATGCTCGAGGCGGTGCATACCGAGGTGCACGACACCAGCGATGCTGGCTGGCCCGCCTTGCTGTTGCGCATCGCGGCCGCCAAGGGCTTGCGCAACTTGCTGATCGGCGACGGCACGGCGCATGGTCGCCGCCTTGAAAACTGTTCGCCGATCGAGCTGCAACTGCACCGCTACGAGCAGCCGATCGAAGCCTGGCGCGAGTTCCTGTTTGACGGCATCGACGCCTCGCTGACGCTGGCCCGCAGCGCGATTGCCGAAACCGGCAGTCTGATCCTCTGGCCCGACCATAGCGAGCCCCGGCTGATGTCCTTGGTGCCACCAGTGCATTTCATGCTGCTTGACAGCACCCGTATTCACGCCGATCTGCATGCGGCGATCAGCGCCGAGGGCTGGGACCAGGGCTTGCCAACCAATGCCTTGCTGATTTCGGGCCCGTCCAAGACTGCCGACATCCAGCAGACGATGGCTTACGGCGCCCATGGACCGCGCGAACTGGTGTTGCTGCTGCTGCACCCTGAAGGGAGCCAGCCATGAAACAGGTCATCCAGATCCATCCGGTCGACGACTTCAAGCAGCGCAGCCTTGGGGTTCTGAACGATCCGGCGCAGCGCAAGAACTTTCGCGGCGCGATGGACTTTTTGCAGTCCAAGAGAAAGGGGCAGTTCCCGGACAAGGAAGAGCGTGAATCGCTGCGCGAACTCGGTGCGGCGATCCGTCGCTACAGCCTGGCCCATCTGCCCCGGCTGTTGGAACAGCTCGAGACGAATTTGACCGCTCAAGGCGTGCAAGTGCATTGGGCGCAGACGCCAGCTGAAGCCAACCAAATAGCGCTGGCGATCGCACGTCGGACCGGGGCGAAAAGCATCGTCAAAGGCAAGTCGATGGTCAGCGAGGAGATTGGCTTCAATCACGCGATGGCCGAAGCCGGCATCGAGGCCTTCGAGTCCGACATGGGCGAATACATCGTTCAGTTGGCCGGCGAAGCGCCTTCGCACATCATCATGCCGGCGATCCACAAGACCCGGCAGCAGATCGCCGAGTTGTTCGCCAGGGAAATTCCCGGCGTGCCCTATACCGACGATGTCGATGGCCTGATCCGCATCGGCCGCCGGGTGCTGCGCAGCAAGTTTGCCGAGGCCGAAATCGGTCTGTCGGGCGTCAACTTTGCGGTGGCCCAAACCGGCACGCTCTGTCTGGTCGAGAACGAAGGCAATGGGCGCATGTGCACGACGGTGCCGCGCATTCATATCGCCATCACCGGCATCGAGAAGGTGGTGGAAAAGCTCGAGCATCTGCCGCCGCTGCTGAGTTTGCTGTCGCGCTCGGCCACCGGTCAGCCGGTGACGACTTATGTGAACCTGATCAGCGGCCCGCGCAAAGCGCATCAGCTGGACGGCCCCGAGGAAGTCCATCTGATCCTGCTCGACAACGGCCGCACCCAGGCCTATGCCGACGAGCAGTTGCGCGCAACCTTGCAATGCATACGCTGTGGCGCCTGCATGAACCATTGCCCGGTCTATGCGCGCATCGGCGGCCATGCCTATGGCACCACCTACCCCGGCCCGATCGGCGCGATCATCTCGCCCCATTTGCTGGGGCTGGACAGCACCTATCCGCTGGCTTTCGCCTCGACGCTGTGCGGTGCCTGCGTCGAAGTCTGCCCGGTGAAAATTCCGATCACCGACATCCTGGTGCGGCTGCGCAATGAAGCGATGGCCAGGCCTGAGGAAGCCAGTCTTCGCGGCAGCGGCGCCGCGCGCAGCGTAATCGGCACAGCGATCTGGGCCGTCTGGTCGCAGATCTACGGCCGGCTCGGGATGTATCGCCTGGCCTCCTGGTTCATGAGCCGCGGCCGGGCTTTGTCGCCCACCGAGCAAGGTGCCTGGACGCGCAGCCGCACGCCCTTGATCCCGGCACCGAAGCGCTTGCGCGACCTGCTGAAGGACCGGAAAAAGTGAGCCAGCTTGGGCAAGCCATCGCCAGCGTTCTGCCGGCAAGCCAGATCATCTCCGACCCGCTGCGGCGCCTAGCTTATGGCAGCGATGCGAGCTTTTACCGGATGACGCCGGAGCTGGTCTTGCTGGTCGAGTCAGAAGCCCAGGTGCAGGCCTTGCTGCAGGTCGCGCTCAGCCATGGTCGCGGGGTGACCTTTCGCGCCGCCGGCACCAGCTTGTCGGGTCAGGCGGTGACTGATGGTCTGCTGGTCTTGATCGGCGAGGGCTTTGCGCGCTGCGAGATCGCTGCGGATGCGGCCACTGTGCGAATGGGGTCGGCGATGATCGGCGGCGCAGTCAACGCCAGGCTGGCGCCATTCCAGCGCAAGATCGGCCCCGATCCGGCCTCGATCAATGCTTGCAAGATCGGCGGTATTGCCGCCAACAACGCCTCGGGCATGTGCTGCGGCACCTCGCAGAACAGTTACCAGACGCTGGTCGGAATGCGCCTCTTGCTGGCCGATGGCAGCCTGCTCGATACCGAGGACGAAACCAGCATCGCCAGCTTCCGGCTCAGCCATGCCGACCTGCTGAGTGAATTGGCTCGGCTCGGCGCCGCCACAAGATCCGACGCTGCCCTGGCTGCGCGCATCCGGCATAAATACCGGATCAAGAACACCACCGGTTACAGCCTCAATGCGATGGTCGACTTCGAGGATCCGCTGGAGATCCTGACCCACTTGATGATCGGCTCGGAAGGAACGCTGGGCTTCATCTCGAGCATCACGCTGAGGACGCTGGCCGAGGACCCCTGCAAGGCCAGCGCCCTGGTGTTCTTTCCCGACATCGAATCGGCCTGCCAGGCGGTCATGCGACTCAAGCAGACGCCGGTGTCTGCGGTCGAATTGCTCGACCGCCCGGCGCTGCGCTCGGTCGAACACCATCCGGGCCTGCCTGCGGTGATGCGGGGCCTGGGCGTCGAAGCTGCCGCGCTGTTGATCGAAGTTCGGGCTGAAACTGACATCGCTTTGCAGTTGCGCAGCGCTGCCGCGCTGGCTGCGCTGGCGGGCCTTGAAACGATTGAAGCGCCGGTGTTTTCCACCGATCCAGCGACCTGCGAGATGTACTGGCATGTCCGCAAAGGCACCTTCCCGTCGGTTGGCGCGATGCGTCGCGCCGGCACGACCGTGATCATCGAGGATGTGGCTTTCCCGGTTGAATCGCTGGCCGCCGCCACCCTGGATTTGCAGGACCTGCTGCACCGGCATGGCTACAGCGAGGCGATTATTTTTGGCCATGCGCTGGAAGGCAATCTGCACTTCGTTTTCACCCAGGATTTTTCGGACAGCGCCGAGATCGACCGCTATGCGCGCTTGATGGACGACATCTGCACGCTGGTGGTCGACAAGT
>CAMDHE010000118.1 GCA_945898095.1 Roseateles toxinivorans
CCGGTGTAGGTGACGGTGATGACTTGCGTCGTGCCGTCGGCCGCCGCTACGGTGATGCTGTCGGTATAAGTCTGGCCGGCCTCGAATTCGTCATGCGCCGAGTCCGCCGTGTAGGTCCACTTGCCATCGGTCCCGATGCTGAACAGGCCGTAGCCGTTACCACCAGCCACACCGGTCTGCGCGATGAACAGATTGGCCGTGCCGTCCACATCGGTAGCCGTCAGCGTTCCACTGGCGCTCAGCGCAACATCGGTTTCGGTCAACGCAGCCGTGCTGGTGCCGCTGATGACTGCGGCATCGTTCGTGCCGGTGTAGGTGACGGTGATGACTTGCGTCGTGCCGTCGGCCGCCGCTACGGTGATGCTGTCGGTATAAGTCTGGCCGGCCTCGAATTCGTCATGCGCCGAGTCCGCCGTGTAGGTCCAGGCGCCATCGGTGCCGATGCTGAACAGACCGTAGCCGTTGCCACCAGCGACGCCAGTCTGGGCGATGAACAGGTTGGCCGTGCCGTCCGCATTGGTGGACGTCAACGCGCCACTGGCGCTCAGCGCCGCATCGGCCTCGGTCAGCGCAGCCGTGCTGGTGCCGCTGATGACTGCGGCATCGTACGTTCCGGTGTAGGTGACGGTGAGCACTTGCGTCGTGCCGTCCGCCGCTGCTACGGTAATGCTGTCGGTATAGGTCTTGCCGGCTTCGAATTCGTTATGCGCCGAGTTCGCCGTGTAGGTCCACTTCCCATCGGTGCCGATGCTGAAAAAACCGTAGGCGTTACCGCCAGCGACATCAGTCTGCGCGATGAACAGGTTGGCCGTGCCGTCAACATCGGTGGTCGTCAGCGTGCCACTGGCGTTCAGCACTGCATCGGTTTCGATCAGCGCAGCCGTGCTGTCGCCGCTGATCACTGCGGCATCATTGCTCCCAGTGTAGGTAACGGTGATGACTTTCGTGGTGCCGTCATCCGTAGCAACCGTGATGCTGTCGGTATAAGTCTTGCCGGCCTGGAATTCGTCGTGCGCTGAGTTCGCCTTGTAGGTCCACTTGCCATCGGTGCCGATGCTGAAGACACCGTAGCCGTTGCTGCCGGCCACGCCTGTCTGCGCTGTAAAAGTAGTTGCGCTGTCGATGTCACGAGCCGTAAGGCTCCCGCTGGCCTCAAGAACTGCATCAGTCTCTGACAAGGAAACGTTATTTGAGCCAGAAATTATGGCGGGTATATTCTGGCCGCTCGCAGCCGCTTCAGCAGCAGCAGAAAGTGTCTGCTCCAAGGAACTCAAAAATTTCTGAGCAAACTGTGCCGCTTCTTCAGCAGACAACTTTGATGTCTGCTGAATAGCATCAGCCAGCATGGTCTGCGCCGAAGCAATGACGGCGTCAGCCGAGGCCAGCGTCGCTTTTGCAAGGGCGACGACGGCAGGGTCCGTAGAGGCCAGGTCGGCATATGCCTGCGCCAAACCCTGGCAGGACGCTGCAATCGACGCCAATACTGCCGTCACTTGCTCCAACATAGCAGCCGCAACAGAAGGATCCACCTTGCCTTGACTGACCAAATCACTCAGGACGGATCCCACCAGGTCACCCAGAGACAATTGTCCGGACGCGGTTGGTTGCGCCAGTGAATGCTGCAAGTCGAGGGCAAACATCTTGCCAATCGACTGCGCGCTGGACGAATCATCTGCCAAGATCCTGCCAAGCGAGAAGGCTACCGCCTCAAAGGCTGCGCTGCCACCGCCTGCTGCGGTAGCCAGCGCATCCAAAGCCGAGAAAAGTTGCTTATTGGCCGCGTAGACCTGCTGGCCAGCCAAGGATCCGCCCTTCAACTCAGAAATGTAGTCGTAATGCAACAAGTCCAGTTGTGTATCGGAGATGCCTAAAGCGGCCTTAAGAGCAGCTTGGGTCAGCCCCGGGGACAAGGCCAGCAAAGTCGAAATGGTCGAAATCACTCCATCCGTGGCATCTCCGCCGGCGAACAAGCGCTCGCCCAAGGTATTACCAACGGAATCCTTTCCGCCTGCCTCGACGACCACCCGACCACCAGAAACTCGGTCAAACGGTCCAAGCGTGAATTGGCCTGACTTGTCAATCAACGCCCAGCTTTCACCGGCCTGCCACTTGCCGTCACCGTTCGTGTCGTAAAAGGCCCTGACACCCAGGAAATTACCGTCGACAACTGTGCCTTCGAATCCCGCCGGACCTGATGCAATCAGGTTGAAATTCAAACTTGCCGAAGTCGTGTCCGTTCCGTCGCTGACCCCGTAGCTGAGCTTGAGTGTTCCGACGTAATTGGTAGCCGGCGTGATCGTCCAGGTGCCATTGCCGTTGTCGACTACTGTGCCTTGATCAGCAGTCAAATTCCTGATTGAAAGAGTACTTCCTTCAACGTCAGAAAAGCCCTTCAGCAAGCTATCTGCTGTAACGATGTACGCCGTATTCGCCGCGCCAGCCGCCAAAATTGCCGCATCAGACGCTGAAAGAACTGGCGCATCGTTGACGGCAGCAATCGTCACATTCAGGCTGGCTGCAGTCGTATCAGTGCCATCGCTCACGCCATAGCTGAGCTTGATCACACCGTTGTAATTGGCTGCCGGCGTGATGGTCCATGTGCCATCGCCGTTGTCGACTACTGCGCCATGATCGGCGACCAAATTACGAACGCTCAGCGTGGCGCCTACGTCGACATCGCTGAAACCTTTCAGCAAGTCTGCTGAGGAAACCTTGTAAGAGTTGTCTTCTCGCCCCGCCACCAGCAATGCCGAAGCTAACCCGACGGGCGCGTCGTTGACAGCCAAAAGGTTGAAACTCAGGCTGGCGCTTGTCGTAGAGATACCATCGCTCACGCCATAGCTGAGCTTGACCACACCGTTGTAATTGGCTGCCGGCGTGATCGTCCAGGTGCCATTGCCGTTGTCGACCACCGTGCCGCGATCAGCGGTCAAATTCTTGACCGAGAGTGCATTGCCCTCGAAGTCGGAGAAGCCCTTCAGCAAACTCGCGGCTGAAACCGTATAGGCCCCATCTTCAGCACCAACTGTCAACAACTCAGCCGCACCGGTAAGGGCTGGCGCCTGGTTGGGTGTCGCAGCGATTGGCGCGGACGACTTCCCACCGAAGCTGCTCGCAAGTGCAAATCCCCCAGCCAAGCCCAAGGCTGCAAGTGCAGTAGCCGACACTTGGCCTACCGCAGCAGCACTTGCAACCGCCGGCTCCAGCGAACTCGCAACTTGACTCGTCACGGCGCTTGACTCAGGCGCTTCAACAGCAACTTCTACCTCTGAAACCAGTGGCTCAGACGGCTCCGAAACCGCATCTGAAGAAGTCGGCTCCGGATCAGACAAAACCTCGTCGGTACCCGTATCGAGGTTTACCTGTTCTTCGACGGCTTCGGCATCTGGATCACTCGGAGGATTTTCAAGAACAAGGTCGTCTGATTTCGCAGCCCAAGCTTCTATTGCTGGAGCCAACAGCAGGGCAGCAAGCGCGAGTTGCTCAGCGCCCAAACGAGCCAGAACCTCTCGTATCCGCGCAAATTTTTTCGACCGTACACGCAACTTTTGCACCAGCAAGCCCTCACCCAATCTTAGTCAAAGCATCAGCGTCTCGCTCTTAGAGCGATCGCCTTAGAATATCTACCTTTAACACTTTACCACAAATTAATTGACATCTATTTTTAATTGGTAAATCAATTCAAAAAATCGCTTTGGAATGTCTGAATCAGAAAAATCAGAAAACAATTTTCCCACGGCAGCACCTATAAAAACTCATAAAAACCCACAAATTCCAGTCGATCCAGGAAAGCAATAAAAAATATCCTGATTCGCAAACCCGGGGTCAGACCAGCCTGATTGACGCTCTTGCCGGCGCGCTTTATCCAGCTGTTGAATCCATTCGAAACAACCGTATTATTGAAAAATGATTAAAATGATTAAACCTGTTAAGTGGCGATTTTAAGGGACTTCCAATCAGCTTGGAAATAAGTGATTACCCTTGTTTTTTGCGCTTTGATACGATCACCGTATAGGACCTAACGGCGATCTGCGGCCTTCTGCTTAACGACTGCACGTTGTCGTTAACGCACGGTCAAGCTTGTCAAGCCCGCCACACTATGCTTTGTGCAGGAGGCCAAGCCGGTAGTAATCTGAACCAGTACAGATCAACGGATCTACCTGGAGACAATCAGTGCCGTCCTAGATTTTTTGGTCCAGCGCCAGCGCCACGCCATGCAGCACTCGCTGCGGAAACGGAATTTCCACCCCGAGCTGATTGAGTCGGCGCAGCAGCGCCAGATTGACATCGGAGTGGACATTGTTCTGTCCATTTTCAGGGTCGCCGATCCAGAAATACAAGCTCAGCTCCAGCCCATCGGCAGCGAACTTGCTCAGATGCACCATCGGCGCCGGGTCGGCAAGGATCCGCGGCACCTCGTTGATCGCTTCGACCAGTTGCGGCAGCAAGGCATCCAGATCGGTGGCGTATGCCACTTGAAGCGCAGTCTGGAGTCGCACCTTGGGGTCGGCCAGCGACGAGTTTTCTACCCGCTGGCCGATCAGGATTTCGTTCGGGACAATTGCTTCGCGGCCATCCAGGGCCTGGATCACCGTGTAGCGCATCTTGATGTCGCTGATGCGGCCTTCAAAACCGTCGACCTTGACGATGTCGCCGATGCGCAAACTGCGTTCAGCCAGGATCACGAAGCCGGAGACATAGTTGGCCGCCAGCTTTTGCATGCCGAAGCCGATGCCAACGCCGATCGCGCCGCCAAGCACGCCAATCGCGGTCAGATCGATGCCGGCCGCTGACAAGGCGAACAACAGGCCGACGAACAAGAGCAAGGCGCGGGTCGCGTTGGCGGCGATCTTGCGCAGGGAAAAGTCCAGATTGCTGCTGCTGCGCAGCAAGCGCGATTCGATCACCGACGACAGCCATAGCGCCAGCACCAAAACGATGATGGCCGTCAGTGACCCTTCGATCAGATTGCGCAGCGAGATATGCGCGGCACCGATCTTCAGGTTGATATTTTCCAATTCTTCAAGAATGATCGGCAAAGCGCCGGTGATCCACAACAGCGCAGCAGTCCAGGCCAGCCAGGGAACGCTGCGCCCCGCCAACTCGAGCAAGCCCGATTGCGGCAGGGCCGCGCCGAGCACCCGCAGCGTAAACCTGATCACGAGCAGCGAAAGCAGCACCGGCAGGGCCAGCTTGAACAACACCGCTGAAGCTCCCAGGCTTGGCAGCAGACCGCGCGCACCGACGACCAGCAGCAAAGCCAGCCCCGGAAACAGCACACCATCAGCCACGTGACGGCCAAACAACACCGAAACCGCTCGATGTTTCAGATGACGATGCAGGCCGGCCACAAAAAGCCATGCCAGCAGCAAGCAGGCCAGCAAGACGACTGCCTCGATCAGCCCAGCAGGTTCGAGCAGCGCGACGGCCTGCGACTGCAACTCGCCAAGGCTCAGCAAATGGTTCATCAGGTTCGGCTCGCCACAGCCTTCAAATGCCAGCCAGCACGCGCAGATGCAGACCGACACTGCGCGACAAGGCGCCGAGGTTGTAGCCACCTTCCAGACAGGAGACGATCCGACCCTGTGAATGGCGCAGGGCAACTTCCTTGATGCGCCGGGTCATCCATTCATAGTCGGAGTCCACCAGACCCAACTGGCCCAGATCGTCTTCGCGGTGTGCATCGAACCCGGCGGAGATGAAGATCATCTCGGGCTTGAAACGCTCCAATGCAGGCAGCCACATCGCCTCGATCATGGCGCGGACCTCCGGCCCCCTGGTGTAAGCCGGAACCGGCACATTGACCATGTTCTCGCCCTGGGGCACGGCGCCGCTGTACGGGTAGAGCGGATGCTGGAAGATGCTGACCATCAGCACGCGCTCGTCGCCGGCAATGATGTCTTCGGTGCCGTTGCCATGGTGGACATCGAAATCGACGATCGCCACACGCTGCAGACCGCGCCGATCCAGCGCATAGCGGGCAGCAATCGCGACGCTGTTGAAAAAGCAGAACCCCATCGCCTTGTCGCGCGTGGCGTGGTGGCCGGGTGGGCGCACGGCGCAAAAGGCGTTGGCCACCTCGCCGTCGAGCACCATCTCGGTCGCCTTGACCGCTGCACCGGCTGCATGTGAAACCGCCGACCAGGTATGTTCGTTGGCCGAAGTATCGGGGTCGAAGGCATGGGAGAGACCGCTTTCGGCGCAGGCTCGCAGCGTTTCTGCCAGCTCCGACACATAGCCATGGGTATGGGCCAGCTCGACATCTTCGAGGCGGACCTCGGGGGCTTCAACGCGTTGCAGCGCCAACTCGATGCCGCTGGCAAGCAGCCAGTCTTCGATCGCGTCAAGGCGTTGCGGGCATTCAGGATGGCCGCGCCCCATGTCATGCCGGCGGCAGTCGGGGTGGCTGATGTAGGCAGTGGGCATAGGTCGTTGATTTCATGCCGGCGGCATTGCCGCGAGCTGTTGATCTGTTTTTGAGCTATTGTCAGAACAATGGATTCCCAACAATTGTCGAAAACTCCATCGCTGACCTTGCGGCTGCAGATTATCACGATCACCCGGGCCGAGGCCCTGCTGCTGGTCGCGGCCTTGCTGCTGTCCGGCGCAATCGAAGCCGCGCCACGCAAAAAGGTCAAGGTCGCCGAGCCGCAAGCCTTTGGAGCGCGCGCCGACCTGATGCGCTTCGGCGCTGCGCTGGCTGCAGAACAAGGCTGGGATGTTGACCAGTTGCAGACCCAACTGGCTCAAGCCAGGAGCTTGCCCGTGGTGCAGAAACTGATCATGCCGGCGCCGGCTGGCCAGGCCAAGAATTGGGCCGCTTACCGGGCGCGCTTCATCGAACCTAGGCGGCTGCGCGCCGGCCTGGCTTTCTGGGAACTGAACGAAGGCACGTTGGCGCGAGCCGAGGTGATCTATGGCGTGCCCGCGGCTTTGATCGCAGGCTTGATCGGCGTCGAGACCTTTTACGGTCAGATCACCGGCGGCTTCAGAACGCTCGATGCGCTGGCCACGCTGGGCTTTGATTTCCCTGCCGGCCGCAGCGACCGCAGCGCCTATTTCCGTGGCGAACTGGTCGAATTCCTGAAACTCTGCCACCGTGAAGGGCTCGACCCGCTGACCGTGAAAGGCAGCTATGCCGGGGCCATCGGTTGGCCGCAGTTCATGCCGGGAAGCTGGACCCGCTATGCCATCGACTTCGACGGCGACGGCCATGTCGACCTGATCAACAGCCCGGCCGACGCGATCGGCAGTGTCGCCAACTATCTGGTCCAGCATGGCTGGCAGCGCGGTATGCCGACCCATTACAGCCTGGCGATGCCGATGGCGACCAGCGCACGCGCGCAGCTGTTGGCGCCAGACATTCGGCCCAGTTTCACGGCCGCCCAGCTGCAGCAATTAGGCGCGGTGATTTCCGAAGCGGCGCTAGAGCATGACGGCCTGATGGCGGTGGTCGAATTGCAGAACGGCCGCGCAGCACCGAGCTTCAGCCTGGGCACCACCAACTTCTATGCCTTGACGCGCTACAACTGGTCGAGCTATTACGCTTTCGCTGTGATCGAGCTGGGCCAAGGTCTGGTCAAGCTGCGCCAAGCCAGGTAAGCCGCCAAGCATCGCGGGCCAGTCAAGGCGGCAGCGGCAGCGCCTCCTCCAGCCAGGGCCCGAAGTCCTGTGCTGCCGGACCCGGCCGATGCTGCCAATAACGCATATCCAGCTGGCGCTGGCATTGCCAGCTGCCATCCGCGCTTTGCCAATGCCAAGCCCCGCAGTCGGGCGAGATGAACAACTGCACCTGGCGATCCTGATAGCGTGCCAAGACACTTGGCGCCGGATGGCCGAAGCGGTTGCGGTAACCCGCCTGGACCATGGCCCAACGGGGAGCGACTGCATCGAGGAAGGCTTCGCTCGATGAAGTCTTGCTGCCATGGTGCGGCACCAGCAGCACCTCGCTTCGTAGCGCGTCCTTGGGATAACGCTCGACCAGCGCCAACTCCTGCGGCGCTTCGATGTCGCCGGCCAGCAAGGCCGATCGGCCCGAACTCAGGCTGCTGATGCGCAGCACACAGGACATCGCGTTGCTCTTCAACTGCAGCTGATAGTCGGCTTGGCGCGGGTGCAGCAGCTCGAAGCGCACGCCGTCCCATTGCCAGCTCTGGCCCTGCTCGCAGTTGCGCTGGCGCGGCCACACCGGAATCAGCTGTTGCTCGGGCATCAGCGAACTTTGCAGCAGGTCAACCGGTATCCCGGCCAGCACCGAGGCAGCGCCGCCGATATGGTCCATGTCGCGATGGCTGAGCAAGAGCATGTCGAGCCTGGTTACGCCGATCGAGCGCATCAATGGCAGCAGCACACGCTGGCCGGCGTCGATGCCTGGCGCAAATTGCGGCCCGCTGTCAAAGAGCATCTGATGGCCCGCCGTACGCAGCAAGACCGCATTGCCCTGGCCGATGTCGGCCGCGAGCAGCTCGAATTCACCCACCGCTGGCCGCATGGGTGCCGGCCAGAGAAGGGGCAGCAACAAGGCCAAGCCGCAGGTGCGCAAGCGCCATGGCAAGGGCAAAATCAGCAGCGCACCACCGGCCAAGCCGGCCAGTTGCGCCCAGACCGGCGCCACCGGCAAGATCCAGACAGCGCCTTGCATGGATGCGAGCCCATGCAGATAGGCCATCAAGCCCTGCACGAAAAATTCTGCCCAGGACCACAAGCCAGGCAGCAGCGCGCCGCACAGCGCCAAGGGCGTAATGACAAAACTGACCAACGGAATCGCCAACAGGTTGGCGAACAGACCGACCAGCGAAATCTGCTGAAAAAACAGCAGGCTGAGCGGCGCCAGGCCGACCGTGGCCACCCATTGGCTGCGCAAACCGGCCAGCAAATGGGCTCTGATGCCGTGCGGTGCAAGGGCTTCATTGCCACTGGCCATCAACAAGCCCACTGCGGCAAAACTGAGCCAGAAACCCGCCTGGCTGATCGCAAACGGATCGATGGCGGTGACGATGACCGCCGATGCGAGCAAGCACATCGGCCAGGGCCAGCGCAGGCCCAGCGCCCGCAACAGCGCCAGACTCAGCAACATCCAGACGGTGCGCTGCGACGGCACGCCCCAGCCCGAAAACATCGCATAAGCAAAGGCTGCCAGCACGCCAGACCAACGCGCCACGGTGGGTGCCGGCCAGCGCAGGCATAGCCTGGCGCTGCGTCGCCATTGCCGGCCGACCAGATATTGCGCCAGCCAGGCAAACATCGTCACATGCAAGCCGCTGATGCTCATCAGATGGGCGACGCCGGTGTCGCGAAACAGGGCCCAGTCGCTGCGCGCGATCGCCGCCTGATCGCCCAGGCTCAATGCCGCCAGCACTCCGGCAGTCGAAGCATCAGTCACCTCGCGTTGCAAGGCCTCGCGCAGACTCTGGCGCCAGCGGTCAAGCGACCAGAGCGGTGCAGCCTCGAGGCGGCGCATGACACCCGGACGCACCACGCCAGTGGCGCGCAGGTCCTGCTCAAACAGCCACAACTCATAGTCAAAACCATGGGGGTTCATCAAGCCATGCGGGCGCTTCAGCCGCACCAGCAATTGCCAACGTTCACCGGCGCGCAACGGCGGCGCGGCCAAGTCAGGCTGGGCATACCAGGACAGCAGCAGACGCGGCGGCAGGGTCAGCGGCGGATCCTGCAAGTCCGGGCCAGCATGGGCTTGCAATGTTTCGAACTCGAAGCGCCAACCCGGCGCACCCGAAAGCCCTTGCGTGGCGCTGGGCAGCGAGGCAACGCGGCCGCTGAGCAGAATGTCGCGACCCTCCCAAGCTTCGGGCAATGCTTCGAGCAGGCGGGCTTGTGCCCGCCAAGTCCCTTGCGAGAAAGCCAGCAGCAGCGCAGCCAAGCTGAAGCAAATGGCCCTCGGCCAGGCGCGATGACGTAAGCACAAACCGAGAGCGAACGCTGCCACTGCAGCCAGGGCCGTTGGGATCGGGCTGGCAGGCAAGGTTCGAAGCTGCTGCAGCAGTCCGAGCCCGGCCAGCCAGGCCGTAGCGGGCAGCACCGACTGCCAGGCACTCAAGGACTGCCGGGACGTCGAACTGCTCGTCGCTGCGGATGTCGCCAAGACCATTCCCCTCGCCTGCGCGGTGTAGGATGCGTGTCGGACTATCGTAGCGATTTCACCCTCGAGCACACAGGAAAAAAACATGAGCAGCCAGAACAGCAGCACTGATGTCTACCAACGCATCGAAGCCCTTGGCCTGGCGCTGCCGCCACTCGCTCTACCCGCCGCCGCTTACCTGCCCTTTGTGCGCAGCGGCCAGCTGGTTTTCCTCTCGGGGCATATCGCCAAGAAAGACGGCAAGCCCTGGGTCGGACAACTTGGCAGGGATCTCGACACCGCCACCGGCAAACTGGCGGCGCGCTCGGTCTGCGTCGAACTGCTGGGCACGCTGCACGCCGCGGTGGGTGACCTGAACCTTGTCAGCCGGATCGTCAAAGTGATGAGTCTGGTGAACAGCACGCCTTTCTTCACCGAACAGCATCTGGTCACCAATGGTTGCTCGGAGCTGCTGGCCGAAATCTTCGGCGAGCGCGGCACCCATGCCCGCAGCGCCTTCGGTGTGGCCCAGATTCCGATGGGCGCCTGCGTCGAAATCGAGTTGATCGCTGAATTGCAGGCCTGATGTTCCTGACCACGTCCAAGCTGCCGCCACGCCTGCTCGCGGGCATCGCCCTGGCCAGCTTCGGCGCTGTAGCCTTCGCCTTGATCGCACAGCATGGTTTTGGCGTCAAACCCTGCGCCTGGTGCGTACTGCAGCGCGGCATCTTCTTGCTGACCGGCGCTGTCGCCCTGCTCGGCTGGCAGCTCAAGCGCGGCCCACAAAAGGTCGCGCTGGCAGTCCTGATCGCCTTGAGCCTGGCCGGCCTGGCCGCAGCCTATTTCCACCATCAAGTCGCCGCCCAACTGGAAAGCTGCGCGCTGACGCTGGCCGACCGCCTGATCACGGCACTGGACCTCGAAGAACTATGGCCATTTGTCTTCCGGGTGACGGCTTCATGCAGCGAAGCCGCAGCGCACCGCTTGCTGGGCCTGAGCTATGAAATCTGGAGCGGCCTGCTGTTTCTGGCGATTGCCGTTTCGAGCCTGGTCGGACTGAAGCAACGTTAACCAAATCACTCAAGGAGCAGGCATGGGCGCGCAGTGGAAAGCAAAACACAAGGACCTGGCATCGAATGCCAAAGGGCGGGTTTTCGGCAAACTGTCGAAGGAGCTGATGATTGCCGCCCGCAATGGTGCCGACCCCGACATGAACCCGCGTTTGCGCATGGTCGTCGAACAGGCGCGCAAGGTCTCGATGCCACGCGAGACACTCGAGCGCGCGATCAAGAAAGGCGCAGGACTGCTCGGCGAGACAGTGCATTTCGAACATGCCACCTATGAAGGCTATGCGCCGCACCGCGTGCCGCTGATCGTCGAATGCCTGACCGACAACATCAAGCGCACGGTGGCTGAAATCCGCGTGCTGTTCCGCAAAGGGCAGCTCGGCTCGGCCGGTTCGGTCGCCTGGGAGTTCGACCATGTCGGACTGATCGTCGCCGCTCCATTGAGCAAGACAGCCGATGCCGAGACGGCAGCGATAGAAGCCGGTGCACAGGAATTTGAACCGGCCGAAGACGATGCGACGCTGTTCATCAGCGCGCTGTCCGACCTCGACCTGGTCTGCCGCGCCCTGCCCGACTTCGGTTTCAAGGTCTTGTCAGCGCAACTCGGCTATCGGCCCAAGAGCAATGTTGAGCTGAGCCCTTCAGAACTCGAGGAAGTCGAAGCCTTTCTGGCCATCATCGATGCCCATGACGACGTGCAGAACGTCTATGTCGGCCTGACAGGTTGAGGCCAAATTTCCGGCGATGAGCAGCCCTTGATCGGGCTGACCGGGTGTCTTGCTGCGGCTTGCTTCAGTCGCGCTCATGGGCCCGGTCGCGTTTGCCGCCATTGCCCTCTTTGCCGCCTTTGATGTCGTGCTTGTTGCTGCTGCGGTGGCAGTCCACGCAGTTATCAAACTGACGGATGCCCTCTTCGATATGCTCGCGCCGGATATTGGCCACTGTATGTTCATGGCATCCATAGCAGGTGTAGCGACTGTAGACATTGCTCAGGTGGCAGGTGACACAACTGGCATTGTGGTCACGGTCCAGCCTGAAGTATTTGTCATGTTCAAAATTGGCCGGCGTCCAGGCCTGCTGGGTGTGGCATTGACCACAGTTGCCGGTGATCGACTTGTGCAATGCATCGGCAGGTGACTTGTGGCAGGCCTGGCATTGATCGCTTGCTCCCTGCTTCAGCAGCGAGTGGTCAAAGTTGCCTTTCAGGTGGTAGCGTTTCACGCCGGCATGGTCACTGTGGCAAGCCACGCAATCCTGGCTGACGAGTTCCTGATGGAAAGGCGTGGCCGTGAGCGGTTTGAGAACGGGTGCGCCTGTGGTGGTCAAACGGCCGATATTGGCGGGTTTATGGCAGCTCGCGCACTTGGGCGGTGACGCGCCATTGAACGAGGCATGGCAGGCAAAACAATCCGTTTCGAGTTGCTTGTGCCCAGGAATGAGCTTGCCCGGGCCGACCATCAGATCAGGATAGGCAAAGGTCAGCCACGCCAAGACCATCAGGTTGATCGCCAGGATTACTTTGAGGGTCCGGCTCATACCCAGCCCCAGAACAAAAAGATGCTGAAAATATGACCAAGCGCCAGCGTTGCGAACACGATGAAGATCGGAATATGCACCTTGCGCCACTGGGTCATTGCACCCAAGGCCACAGCATCCCAAAACACCGCCCCTTCGACCTCGGCCTTGGACAAGCCGCGCAACTGGAACCGTTCTCGCTCGCCTTGTACATGCAGACGCGACTGGGCCAACAACATC
>CAMDHE010000119.1 GCA_945898095.1 Roseateles toxinivorans
TGGCCGGCACCTCCTCCTTGACTTCGCTCCACAGAGCAGACGGCCCGCATTTGCGACTGGATGGCCTTGGACGGCACAAGTCAGGTCCTGGACCGTTCGGCATCGGCGAGTCGTCTTCTCTGTTGCGCTCATGTCCCCCGGCGCCGGCCTTGGGCCGGCACCTCCTCCTTGACTTCGCTCCACAGAGCAGACGGCCCGCATTTGCGACTGGATGGCCTTGGACGGCGCAAGTCAGGCCTTCGGCGAAGGTCCTGGCCCGTTCGGCATCAGCGGCCCGTCGGCTCTGTTGCGCTCATGTCCCCCGGCACCGACCTTTGGCCGGCACCTTCTCCTTGACTTCGCTCTACAAAGAACCCGAAGCAGACCCTCAACAAGCAGCCTGAAGGCCGGCGGCCGACAGTCGGCATTGCCTGGACGCGAGATTGTTGCGCGCGGTGGTGACCTGACTGTGTTCAGTCGGGCAGGATGACAGCGGGTGACAAACCGAGTGTTTTGGCCCGGCGTGAGAACTTGCGGTCATCAAAGGAAGCCACTTTCGCGCAGTTCGTCCGGTAGCTTGCGTAATGCAAGGCATCTGCAAAGTCCAGTCCGGCTTCGCAATGCGCCACCGCCTGCTCGACCGCGCTTCGGTCCTCGACCGTGAGGTGGGGAATGCTCAGTAAATGCCGCATCACTGACAAGACTTGTGCCGGTTCAAAAGCGTAATAGCCACGCATGACCCATTCCAGTTCCAGCAGCGCCGTTTTGCAGATCATCAGCGGCCTGCCCGATTCGACCAGACGCTTGGCCGCCAGGCGTTGCCGGGCTGCTTCTGTGTCGGTCTCATCCTCGATGTAGTAGCGTGCCAGGACGTTGGTGTCGAGGCCGATCATGGCTTCAAGAGTTCGGCGGGATCAAAGTCTGCCGGCATAGAGGCAAGGTCGGTTTTTTTAAGCATGCCGAAACCGCTGCTGATCAAGACTTTCGGGACGCTCTTGACGCGCATTTCCACATGGTCACCAGCGAGCACGAACTCGATGCGACTGCCCTTGCGAATGCCCAGCTGCTGCCGGACTTCTTTCGGGATCGTGACTTGACCCTTGCTTGTGACCGAAGTTGCGTCCATGCTTCACTCCTCTTTTGTATTACACGGTAATACTATCAGTTCAGTCCATGCTGCGCATCATCAGGCCGAAAGCCGATTCAGCCCAAGCTGGCGGGCGGCGATACTTCGCAGCATGAATGATCATTCAAAACAAAGCCCGGCGCCTGCGATGCGCTGGCTTGATGCCGCTGCCACAGCGCAGGCCTTGCCCTGGGCGGCCTTGCTCGACGAGTTGGCGGCGGTCTGCCGCGAGCATCGTGCCGGCAAGATTGATTGCCCTCCACGGTTGGTCCTGCCATTGCCGGGCGACGCGACGCTGCTGGTGATGCCCGCGATCAGCGCCGACATCAGTATCACCAAACTGGTTACCGTGCATCCGCACAACCGCGAGCGCGGCCTGCCGACGATTGCCGGCGAGGTGGTCGTGCTCGACAGCGTGACAGGCGCACGCCTGGCTCTGCTCGACGGCCCGACCTTGACGGCCAGGCGCACCGCCGCGGTGAGTTTTCTGGCCTTGCGCTATCTGGCGCTGCAAGCGCCGCGCGAGGTGCTGATCGTCGGCGGCGGCGCGCAGGCGCTGGCCCATGGTCAGGCTTTGCGCGCGCTGTATCCGGATGCCCGACTCTGGCTGCAAGGCCACCGTCAAGCGCCCGGATTCGCCGCTGAATTGCAAGCCGAGCCGCTGGCTTTTGAAGACCAGGCCAGCCGCCGCTGGGACCTCGTCATCGCTGCCACCACCAGTCGCGTTCCCGTCCTGCAAGCAGGGGTTGGCGCGGGTGCGCTGGTGTTCGGTGTTGGCGCCTACCGGCATGACATGGTCGAGTTGCCGCCCGAACTGGTGCGCAGAGCCCAGGTGTTTGTCGACGACGCAGAGGGCGCGCAAGCCGAGGCGGGTGATCTGCTGGCGGCTGGTCTGACCCAAGCTCAGGCTTCGCTCGAAGATCTGGTGCTGGGGCAGGGTGCCTTGAATGACGGCCGCACGCGGGTCTTCAAAAGCGTCGGCTGCGCACGCTGGGATCTGGCGGCGGCGCGCTTGGCAGCGCGCAGCTTGCCTGGCTCGGCCTGAAACGCAGTCTCCGCCGGTCCGTGGGGCCATCAGCAGGGCGCAGCGGTCGAAATGCTGCACTGCGGTAGCATCTCTTTCCCTGAGAGAATGCCGGGTTCCGGCATAAATCCTCACTGTCTCGTCGCTTGTAGCCGGGCAGAACCCCAACCAATCGCCAGCAACCGCCATGAATGCACCGCATCCCCTGATGCTTGAAGATCAAGACCAGAATCCGGTGCCGGATGCGCCGCGTCTGCGCGAGATTCCGTACAACTACACCTCGTTCTCCGATCGCGAGATCGTCATCCGCCTGCTGGGTGCTCGCGCCTGGGAATTGCTGACCCATTTGCGCGAAGAACGCCGTACCGGCCGCTCGGCGCGCATGCTCTACGAGGTGCTGGGCGACATCTGGGTGGTGCAGCGCAATCCCTATCTGCAGGACGACCTGCTCGACAACCCGAAGCGCCGCGGCCAGCTGATCGCTGCGCTGGAGCACCGGCTGCACGAAGTCGAAAAACGCCGCGACCCTGCGGCCGACGCGCAGCGCGATGACAACGTCGGCGAGTTGCTCAGCGCGGCGCGCGCGGCTGTCAGCCAGTTCGATCAGCAATTTGACGCGGTGTCTTCGCTGCGCCGGCGCAGCACCAGGTTGCTGGGCAAGACCACCGCGCGCGACAACATCAAGTTCGATGGCTTGTCGCGCGTCTCGCATGTCACCGATGCAACCGACTGGCGGGTTGAATATCCTTTTGTCGTGTTGACGCCTGACACCGAGGCCGAAATGGCCAATCTGGTGAAGGGCTGCATCGAGCTGGGTCTGACCATCATTCCGCGGGGCGGCGGCACCGGCTACACCGGCGGCGCCGTGCCCCTGGTCTGGAACAGCGCGGTCATCAATACTGAAAAGCTCGAAGCGCTGCGCGGCGTCGAATTGCTGAGATTGCCCGGCGTGGCCGAGCCTGTGCCGACGATCTGGAGTGAAGCCGGCGTGGTCACACAGCGCGTTGCCGACCTGGCCGAGCTGCATGGTTATGTGTTTGCGGTCGACCCGACCTCGGCCGAGGCGTCCTGCGTCGGCGGCAATGTGGCAATGAATGCCGGGGGCAAGAAGGCTGTGTTGTGGGGCACTGCGCTCGACAACCTGGCGAGCTGGCGCATGGTCACGCCCGAAGCCAAATGGCTCGAAGTCACCAGGTTGAATCACAACCTGGGCAAGATCCATGAGGTCGAGACGGCCAGCTTCGAGCTGCGTTATTTCGACGCCACCGGCAGCCAGCTCGAACGCACCGAGCGGCTCGACATCCCGGGCCGCAGCTTCCGCAAGGAAGGGCTGGGCAAGGATGTCACCGACAAGTTCCTCGGCGGCTTGCCAGGCATCCAGAAAGAGGGCTGCGACGGGCTGATCACCAGCGCGCGCTGGATCGTCCACAAAATGCCCAAGCATGTGCGCACCGTCTGCCTGGAGTTCTTCGGCAATCCGAAAGACTGCGTGCCCGCCATCGTCGACATCAAGGACTTCATGTTCGCCGAGGCCAAGCGTGAAGGTGGCGCTGTGCTGGCCGGGCTCGAGCATCTCGACGACCGCTATCTGAAGGCGGTCGGCTACAGCACCAAGAGCAAGCGCGCATCAAGCAGCGGCTCTAATTTGCCCAAGATGGTGCTGATCGGCGACATCGTCGGCGACGACGCCGATGCGGTGGCGCTTGCCACCAGCGAGGTCGTGCGTCTGGCCAATGGCCGTCATGGCGAAGGCTTTGTCGCTGTCTCCGCCGATGCGCGCAAGAAATTCTGGCTCGACCGCAAGCGCACCGCGGCGATCTCCAAGCACACCAACGCTTTCAAGGTCAATGAAGACGTGGTGATCCCGCTGCCGCGCATGGGCGAGTACACGCTGGGCATCGAGCGCATCAATATCGAGCTGAGCTTGCGCAACAAGATCGCCATCATCGATGCCCTGCAAAGCCGTTTCACCCATGGCAAGCTGCCGCTGGGCAAGAACGAGGACGATGATGCGATCCCCAGCGCCGAGCTGCTTGGCGACCGCATCGAGCAGGCTTTGACCTTGCTGGCCGAGGTGCGCGCGCAATGGTTGCAGTGGAAGGATCAGCTTGATCTGCCGCGCGCCGACGCGCAAGGCCGCAGCTATTTCGACCAGTTGCAGGACCATTCGTTGCGAGCTTCCTGGAAGACGCAGATCTTCAAACCGCTGCAGGGTATCTTCAGCGGCGTTGCCTTCGAGCCGATCCTGGCTGAATGCCGGCGCGTGCATCAGGAAGCGCTGCGCGGGCGGGTCTGGGCTGCCCTGCATATGCATGCCGGTGACGGCAATGTGCACACCAATATTCCGGTCAACTCCGACAACTACGAAATGCTGCAGACCGCGCATGAAGCGGTCGGACGGATCATGACCCTGGCGCGCAGCCTCGACGGCGTGATCTCGGGCGAGCATGGCATCGGCATCACCAAGCTCGAATACCTGACCGACGAAGAGCTGGCCGGGTTCGCCAGCTACAAGGAAAAAATCGACCCTGAAGGGCGCTTCAACAAGGGCAAGTTGCTGCGCGGACATGCGACGTTTGCCGACCTGACCAATGCCTACACGCCGAGCTTCGGGCTGATGGGTCATGAGTCGCTGATCATGCAGCAGAGCGACATCGGCGCGATCTCGGCCAGCATCAAGGACTGCCTGCGTTGCGGTAAATGCAAACCGGTCTGTGCCACCCATGTGCCACGCGCCAATCTGCTCTATTCGCCGCGCAACAAGATCCTCGCGACGTCGCTGCTGGTCGAGGCCTTTCTGTACGAAGAGCAGACCCGGCGCGGCATCGCGATCAAGCATTGGCAGGAGTTCGAGGATGTCGCCGACCATTGCACCGTCTGCCATAAATGCCTGAGTCCATGCCCGGTCAATATCGACTTCGGTGAAGTGACGATGAATATGCGCAATCTGCTGCGCAAGATGGGGCAGAAGAGCTTCAGACCGGGCAATGCGGCGGCGATGTTCATGCTCAACGCGACCAATCCACAGACCATCAAGTTGGCGCGCTCGGCGATGGTCGGCATCGGCTTCAAGGCCCAGCGTCTGGCCCATGACCTGCTCAAACGCGTGGCGAAGAAACAGACTGCTGCGCCGCGCGCGACGATCGGACCCGCGCCGATCAAGGAGCAGGTGATTCATTTCATCAACAAGAAACTCCCGGGCGGTCTGCCGAAGAAAACCGCGCGGGCGCTGCTCGACATCGAAGACAAGGACTATGTCCCGATCATCCGCAACCCGGTCTCGACCAATGCCGAGACCGAAGCGGTGTTTTATTTCCCTGGCTGCGGCTCGGAAAAGCTGTTCTCGCAAGTTGGTCTGGCCACGCAGGCGATGCTCTGGCATGCCGGCGTGCAGACGGTGCTACCGCCGGGCTATCTATGCTGCGGCTATCCGCAGCGCGGCTCGGGTCAGTTCGACAAGGCTGACAAGATCATCACCGACAACCGGGTGCTGTTCCACCGCGTGGCCAATACGCTGAATTACCTCGACATCAAGACCGTGGTCGTGTCCTGCGGCACTTGTTATGACCAGTTGCAAGGCTACAAGTTCGAGGACATTTTTCCTGGCTGCCGCATCATCGACATCCATGAATATCTGCTCGAAAAAGGCATCACGCTGGGCTCGAGCAAGAGTTATCTGTATCACGATCCCTGCCATACGCCGATGAAGCTGCAAGAGCCGATGAAGACGGTGCGCGCCCTGGTCGGCGCCAACGTGGTCGAGAGCAAGCGCTGCTGCGGCGAAAGCGGTACCTTGGGCGTCAGCCGCCCCGACATCTCGACGCAGATTCGCTTCCGCAAGGAAGAGGAATTGCGCAAGACCGAAAGCCAGTTGCGCGACAGCGGGAAAGTTGCCGCCGCCGAGAACCTGAAGATCCTCACCTCCTGCCCGAGCTGCCTGCAAGGGTTGACTCGCTTCGGTGACGATCTGCAGAACGGTCTGCTCGAGGCGGACTACATCGTCGTTGAGATGGCCCGGCAGATTCTCGGGGAAAATTGGATGCCAGACTATGTGAAGCTGGCCAACAACGGCGGTATCGAGCGCGTGCTGGTTTGACGCGCCAGGCAGGTCTAGTCGGCGGCCAACTTCCGGTCCTTGATCAGTTGCTGCCAGAAGGCAGTCTGCTGCTGCAGCAACTCGGTCATGGCGGCACTGCCGCCGGTGTTGACCGTCAAGCCCGAGGCCTCCAGTTGTGACTTGATAGCGGGCGTGCTGAGCGTTTTATTCAGCTCGGCGTTGAGCCGGGCGATGACTGCTGCGGGCGTGCCTTTGGGGACGAACAGGCCTTGCCAGGCGGACGCTTCGATGCCCTTGAGCCCGATCTCCTCGAAGGTCGGTACGCCGGGCAGCAGCGCCTGGCGCTGCTTGCCGAGCAGAGCCAGCGCTTGCAGCCGACCTTTGCGCAACTCGGGCAGCGCTGCAGCGAGGTCGACGATGGCCATCGGCAAGGCATGCACCAGCAGATCAGAAATCGCGAAAGACTCGGCGCGGTAGGGCACATGGACCAGGTTGCAGCGGCAGCGCTGCATGATCAACTCCATCGCCAGATGCTGCGGGCTGCCGACTCCGGCCGAGGCATAGCTGTATTTGCCGGGATGCCCGGTCACTTCAGCGAGCCATTGCGCGCCACTGCTGAAACCCGAGCCCTTGTGAACAACCAGCAGCAGCGGCGAGCTCGCGATCAGGCCGACCGGTGCGAAGTCGGCTGCCTTGTAGCCTTGCTTCTTGTAGAGCAGGCTGTTGAACACCATCGTGCTGCCGTCACCCGTGAGCAGCGTGTTGCCGTCGGCGGCCGCCCGCGCGGCCAGACTGCTGCCGACTCTGCCCGCGGCGCCCGGGCGGTTGTCGACCGTGACAGGCTGGCCCAATTGGCGGCTGATGACGGGTGCCAGCTGGCGCGCCAGCGAGTCGGCGGCTGATCCGCCCGAAGCGCTGGGCACGATCCAGCGGATCGGCTGATTTGGCCATGCAGTGGCTGGGAATGCCAGCAGGACGAGTATTGTCGCCAGCAGCCAGGTGAGGGCGCGCGCTGAACCTTTCCGCGGCCATGCCGCAGCTTCAGGCCGCAAGGTCTCGCGTATCAAACGATGTCGGTGCAATGCAGATCGAAGGGCCGGCCGAGTCGCCGGTCCTCGAAAAATCGTTGCAAGGTTTCGCGTACGGTCCGGAATGCCAGTTCCTCCCAGGGTATTTCATGTTCATGGAAGAGCTTGGCTTCGAGCGATTCGGAACCCGGGTTGAACACCGGCGAGAGCAGTTTTGCCCGGTAATAGAAGTGGATTTGACCGACCCTGACCACATTCATCATGCAGTAGAGCGGCTGCAATTCAATCTGTGCGCCGGCTTCTTCATCGGTCTCGCGCTGCGCGCCTTCGGCGGCGGATTCGCCCAATTCGAGAAAACCGGCCGGCAGCGTCCAGAAACCATGGCGCGGCGAAATCGCCCGCTTGCACAGCAGCACCTGATCGCCCCAAACCGGTAGGGTGCCGACCACATTGAGCGGATTTTCGTAGTGGATGGTGGCGCAGACCGTACAGGTGGCGCGCTCGCGGTTGTCGTCAGCGGGCACCGAGTAGGTGACCGCCGCGCCGCAGGAAGGACAAAATTTAAAACGACGATTGATCCACATCGGCGCAGTGTAGCCTCAGCTCATGGCATCATCGCGCCCATGGAATTGTTCAGCTACTTTCGCTCGTCGGCCTCCTATCGTGTGCGCATTGCGCTGGCATTGAAGGGGCTGGATTACGACTACCGCGCGGTCCACCTGGCCAAGAATGAGCAGTTGGGCGATGTCTATGCCTCGGCTTCGTTTTCCAGGTTGGTGCCGTTGCTGCGTGATGGTGATGATCAGGCGATCAGCCAGTCGCTGGCGATCATCGAATATCTGGATGAAATCCATCCCGAGCCGCCGCTGTTGCCGCCGGATCCATTCGGCCGCGCCCAAGTGAGGGCGCTGGCGCTGGACATTGCTTGCGAAATCCACCCCTTGAACAATCTGCGTGTGCTGCGTTATCTTGGCAAGGAAATGGGCGTTGACGATGACAGCAAGAACCGCTGGTACCGGCATTGGGTTGAATCTGGCCTGGAGCCGGTCGAACAACGACTCTTGCTTCATGCCGGGAAATTCTGTTTTGGTGATCAGCCTGGCCTGGCCGACTGCGCGCTGGTGCCGCAGATCTTCAATGCCCAGCGCTTTGATTGCCGGCTCGATCATCTGCCCGAGGTGATGCGCGTGTTTGACAACTGCATGGCGCTCGACGCCTTTGCCAATTCGCAGCCTTCGGCCTGCCCTGATGCTGAATGACGAGACCGCTGCAGTCGCCGCCCGATGCCTTGATTCACCCTGATTGGCTGCGCCCGGACTGGGACTTGCCCCATGTACGCGCCTTCATGACCACCCGTTCAGGCGGCTACAGCCAAGGCATCCATGCCGGCATGAATGTCGGGCTGGCGGTGCAGGACGATGCAAGCGCCGTGACGCGCAACCGGGCCCTGGTCAGCGCAGCGCTTGGCGCGAAGGCTGTTTTCGGGCCCCAGGTCCATGGCAATCAGGTGCTGCGCTTGCGCGCTGAACATGGTCTGCCCGGTACCTTGCTGCCCGAGGTCGATGCCTATGTCTCAACCTTGCCGGGTCTCGGCGTGGCGATCCAGGTGGCTGATTGCCTGCCGGTGCTGTTTGCGGCGCCGCGCGGCGTTGCCGGTGCCCATGCCGGCTGGCGCGGACTATCCGCCGGTGTGCTGGAAAACACCGTGGCGGAGTTATGCGCTGCAGCCGATTGCCAGCCCGGCGACCTGCAGGCCTGGATGGGGGCATGCATCGGCAAGGAAGCCTTCGAAGTGGGTGCCGATGTGCTCGAGGCCTTTGGCGCAGCCGAGCGGGATTTTTTTATTTATCGGCCGAACGCCGCAGGCGAGCCACGCTGGCGCGCCGACCTGGTCGGCATGGCGCGGCGGCGGCTGCAGGCCTTGGGGCTTGAATCGATCAAGGGCGGCCATTGGTGTACCTTGAGCGACAGTTCAAGGTTCTTTTCCTACCGGCAATCGCGGCTCGCCGGGCGCATGGTCGCCGCCATCGCCCTGGTCTGAAGCCTGCTGTTCGGCCTCGCGCCTGGCCATGCGCCGCCGCCCGGTGCCCATCACATAAACAAGGATGGAGATCGGCAGCAGGCCGTAAAGGATGAAGGTGATGATCGCGCCGAGAACGCTGCCCTGGCTGCTGGTCGCTTCGGCCAAGGCCATCAGCAAGGCCACATAGAACCAGGCGATCGCAATCAGGTACATGGGCTGTCATCCAACGGTAAGTTCGGCCGCCGATAATATAGGGGCCTGAAATCCGTCGGGTTTCAACTGCTATGTTCTGCGATTCATGGCCCACGGACAGATGATCGACGCAGCCGGTAAATTGTTCAATTGCTCCAGGAACCCGATGACAAGAAAAACGAAAGCTCCAGCCAATGCCGACGCCCAAGCCAAGGCTGATGCAGGTGTAGCCGGCATGGCCGCAGGTCTTGGCGATATGTTCAAGTCGATGAGTTTGCAGAATTTGCCGACCATTCCTGCCAATGCCTTTACCGAATTGCAGGCCGAATATCTGAAACAGGCCACGGCCTTGTGGAATTCATCGCTGCATATCGGCAATGCCGAGCCGACCAAGCCGCTGGCAGACCGGCGTTTTGCCAATCCGGCCTGGAGTGCCAATCCTGCCAGCGCTTTCATGGCGCAGCTTTATCTGCTCAATGCCCAGACCTTGCAGCAGATGGCCGACAAGGTCGAAGGCGAGGACAAGGCGCGTCAGCGCATCCGCTTTGCCGTACAGCAATTCATTGATGCAGCTTCGCCGAGCAACTTCCTGGCGCTGAACCCGGAGGCGCAGCGCCTGGCTCTGGAGACCAAGGGCGAAAGCCTGTCCAAGGGCCTGCAGCAGCTCTGGTCGGATGTACAGCAGGGCCATTTGTCGATCACCGACGAAAGTGCTTTCGAGGTCGGTCGCAATGTGGCGACCACAGCCGGCGACATCGTTTTCGAGAACGATTATTTCCAGCTGATCGAGTACAAGCCCTTGACTGCCCAGGTGCATCAGCGGCCCTTCTTGATGGTGCCTCCTTGCATCAACAAGTACTACATCCTCGACCTGCAGCCCGACAACTCGGTGATCCGCTATGCGGTATCGCAGGGCCACCGTGTTTTTGTCATCAGCTGGCGCAACCCGGATGAAACATGCGCCGCCTGGACCTGGGACGAGTACATCGAGAATGCCGCGATCAAGGCGATTTCGGTGGTGCAGGAAATCAGCGGTGCCAAGACGATCGATATGCTGGGATTCTGTGTCGGTGGCACGATTTTGGCCACCGCGCTGGCGGTGCTGGCGGCAAGAGGCGAGCAGCCAGCCGAAAGCGTCACGCTGCTGACTTCGTTGATCGATTTTTCGAGCAATGGCATCCTCGATCTGTTCGTTGACGAACAGATGGTGCAAATGCGCGAGGCGACGATCGGCGCGCAGGCGCCAAAAGGGCCGGGCCTGCTCAAGGGTCAGGAACTGGGCACGACCTTCAGCTTCCTGCGGCCGAACGATCTGGTCTGGAACTATGTGGTTGGCAATTACCTCAAAGGCGAGGCGCCAGCGCCTTTCGACCTGCTTTACTGGAACGGTGATTCGACCAATATGTCGGGCCCGATGTACTGCTGGTATCTGCGCCACACCTATCTGCAAAACGAGTTGAAGATTCCCGGCCGCCTGACGATCTGCGGGGAAAAGATTGACCTCGGCAAGATCAAAGCGCCTTTCTACATCTACGGTTCGCGTGAAGACCATATCGTGCCTTGGGAAGGCGCTTACCGTTCGACGCAGATCTTCAAGGGCAAGAAGCGCTTCGTCCTGGGTGCTTCGGGTCATATCGCCGGCGTCATCAACCCGCCCGCCAAGAACAAGCGCAGCCATTGGATCAACGAGACTGCCACGCTGCCCGCGACTGCCGAGAAGTGGCTGGAAAACGCCACCGAACACCAGGGCAGCTGGTGGACCGATTGGGCGCAGTGGCTGGCCTCTCATGCGGGCCCGATGGTGGCTGCGCCCAAGACGCCAGGCAGCCGCAAGTACAAGGCGATCGAGCCAGCGCCCGGTCGCTATGTGAAGCAAAAAGCCTGAATCGGTTTCAGGCCTTTTATGCATCGAGTTGATTTTTGGCAAGACCCCTTGGCAAACCCCGCTTGACGGTTGGACCGGCATGGCGGAGGCTCGGGGCGCAAGGACTTGAAGTCTGCAGCGAAGAGCGCTAAACAATTTATCAGCAGCATCAAGCCATGGAGGCAGAGGAGATCTTATGAGTCAGAAAATTGCATATGTAACCGGCGGCATGGGTGGCATCGGAACCTCGATGTGCCAGCGCTTGCATACCGAGGGTTTCAAGGTCATCGCAGGTTGCGGCCCGAGCCGTGATTTCGACAAATGGCTGGCGGAACAGGCGGCGCTGGGCTACCAGTTTTACGCTTCAGTCGGCAATGTGGCCGATTGGGATTCAACGGTGGCTGCATTCGCCAAGGTCAAGGCCGAGCATGGCCCGATTGACGTCTTGGTCAACAACGCCGGCATCACGCGTGACGGCATGTTCCGAAAGATGAGCCGCGCTGATTGGGATGCGGTGATGAACACCAACCTGAACAGCATGTTCAACGTCACCAAGCAGGTGATCGAAGACATGCTCGATCGTGGCTGGGGTCGGATCATCAATATCTCGTCGGTCAATGGTGCCAAGGGCCAATTCGGTCAGACCAATTATTCGGCCGCCAAGGCCGGCATGCATGGCTTCTCGATGGCTCTGGCCCAGGAAGTTGCCAGCAAGGGCGTGACTGTCAATACGGTAAGCCCGGGTTATATCGGCACCGACATGGTCAAGGCGATCCGCCCCGACGTGCTGGACAAGATTGTTGCGACGATTCCGGTCAAGCGCCTCGGCACTCCCGAGGAAATCGCCTCGATCGTGGCCTGGCTGGCCGGCAATGACTCAGGCTTCTCCACCGGTGCCGAATTCGCCTGCAACGGCGGATTGCATATGGGGTGATTTGGGACAGCCAGCAGCCCTGCGGCTGCTGGCTCGCCCAAATCACGCTGCGAGCCTGCAAGCTCGCGGCCGGGGAGATTTGGGACCGGTGGTGAGTTAGGGATGCTCTGCATAACTCAACGCGAGTGTGTGCAGCGCGGATCGGGATGGGATGCAAGGCGCATTTTGCGGCCAATAGCGCGTGCTATTGGCAATAAATGCAACGCCGCAGACCGCCCGAGGCCGCGCTAT
>CAMDHE010000120.1 GCA_945898095.1 Roseateles toxinivorans
CGTGGGGCGGGCTCATGAGGTGAGCTTGGCCTGGTTGGGCGGCCAGTTCTGCGACGGGTTCAAGCAGATCCCGGAACCTTACGATTCACACAAGCTTGCGGCCTTTTGGTTCATCGGCTTAGTGCCGGAGGTAGGGCGGCTTCAAGGCATCGGACTGATCTGCGCTGCACATAAGGGGCTCCTTGCCGACCAAGCACCTGGCCATTTGCTCGCTTGAAAACTCGGCCTCCTTCATCATCATTTTGAGATCGTTGACGGCAAACTCGCGCAAACCGAAGAGCCTGCCGCGCAGCCAGGGATGCTGCGAAAAGCGGGCGTCGAGTTCGTCCAAAAGCGCAAAGGCCTCATCGGAATCGCCGCGATTGACCAGCCTGCAAAAAGCCTGGCTGGCTTTGGCAAATCGGGCTTCGAGCAGCCGATCCTCAACCGCGGCCGCAGCGGGCAAGGCGTCCAGGGCTTGCTGGTCCAGCACGGGCAGACGCAGCGGACTGGCCTGGGTATTGCATAGCTTGCCCGCAAGGTTGCGACTTCGCAGGCTGGCCCCCAGCAACTCACGGGTGCTGCCGGCGATGCCGGGACTGATATGCAGGCGCAAGGCGAGCCGCGCCTCGGCTCCCCATGCCAGGTTGCCAAGCCGGAAGCTGCTATCCGCGTTCTGCTGCACCAGCCCAATGGGCTCCACGATGACGCCAGGGGCCGGCATCAGGATGACTTCCAATTGCTGCAGGCACAGCGCCTGCAGCAGCGAGAACTCTTCATCAAAGCAATCTTGCAGTTCCTTGGTCGTCCAGCCGTAATACTGCTGCCCACCGCCGGCTCTGGCCATCGCGGTCAACAAGCCCTCGTTGACACTCAACCCGAGGCCTATCGTGCTGGTACTGACACCCATGGCATGCCAGTCACTGCAGTGCCTGATGATGGCGTCTTCATCGTCAAGGCCGCGGTTGATCTGTCCGTCGGACATCAGGATTACCCTGGAAATGCTGCCGGCTTTTCCGCCCTCGAGCTGCCGCGCGCCCTCCTGCCATCCCCCGAAAAGATTGGTGCGCCCGCCAGCGGATCGCTCGTCGGTGGTCTGCTCGACCATGACGCAGGCCGGGGCATGGTGAAGTGGCAACAGGGTCTTGGCCACATCGTCGTAAACAACCAGGGCAAGTTGGTCGGCGGCAGTCATTCGGCCAGCAACGTAGGTAGCGAATTTGAACGCTTCGGCCAGCGGCTCCCACAGACTGCCAGACTTGTCGATCACCAGGGCAAGCCGTATGGGCGTGAGCCCGGGAACCAGGTCAGCGGGCTGATCGGGCGCTTGCACGCGCAGGACGACATCAAGCGTGCCCCCCTTTGCAGGAATGCCGAGCTTGGCCGGAGAGAAGATGATTTCTGGCTGGATCATGGTGAGTTCCTTCGAGGATGACGATCAACGGTCAGGAGAAAAATGCCAATCAGTTGAGGAACTCAATGCCATAGCACCTGAAACTGGGTTGGCTGGCAACGTTTTTGCCATGCGGGCTTCCTGAGCTGAGCTGCAGTGCGGCGCGGTGTACCACACAAACGCATCGTCACGGGCCTGACCGCTCGCCAGGCCAACATATCTTTTCGCCGCCTTCAACAGCGCAATGCGCAACATCCGAAGTTGGCCCATTCGGAGCCAGTCAAATGACGCTCAAACCCGCAAGGCGGCTTGCCTTGGCCTGTCTGGGCGGTTCGCGCTGCACTGCATTTTTATAACAGTTGTATACGAACAGCTCTACTGATACTATTTACAGATGGAATCAAACTTCACTCTGGATCAGCTGTGCGGACTGGTCGATCTTTCCAAGCGGACGGTGCGCTATTACATGCAGCTGGGCCTGGTGGATCGCCCGATCGGCGAGACCCGGGCGGCGTATTACACCGAGCAGCACACCCGGCAACTCCTGAAGGTCAAGGAGCTGGCGAACTCGGGGGTCTCGCTGGAGCGGATCCGGGAAGTGCTGGCCGGCAAGGAGCCGCCGGTTGCGCCGCGCGCTAGGCAGACAGGCTCGATCAGGGTGCTCAGCCAGGTGTACATCGCCCCTGGCATCGAGCTTCAAATCGATCCGGATCTGGCTGGCCTCACACCCGAGACTCTGCGGGAATTCATCCAATCAACGCTGCAGCAATGGGAAAAAATCAATGGCACCGTCTGAATCTCCCAACCAGGCCATCCTCAAGGACAAGGCCGGCAATGCTGTGGCGCTGGAGTCGGTGCATGCCAACGGGGTCTTGAACGGCCTGATGCTGCGGATGACCCTGCGCCAGGTCTATCGGAACACCGGCGGCAACAATATCGAGACGATCTACACCTTCCCTTTGTCCTGGGGCGCGACCTTGATGTCGATGAAGGTCACGCTCAATGGCAAGGAGCTTGCCGGGCAGATTGTCGAAAAGAAGTCGGCCGAGGCCGCTTACGAAAAAGCCATCGCCGAGGGCGACCTGCCCGTCATGCTGGAGCGCTCGGGCAAGGATCTGTACACCGCCAATCTGGGCAATCTGCAGCCGGGCGACAAGGCCACGATCGAGATTGAATTCGCGCAGCTGCTCGACATCGACCAGGGGCACCTGCGGATCACCGTCCCGACCACGTTCGCGCCGCGCTATGGCAACCCCTTGGCCGCTGGCATGGCCGCGCATCAGAGCACCAACGCCGACCCGCTGGCAGCCTATGGTTTCACGCTGAACCTGGATGTTTTGAACCCGATCGCGGCCAAGGGGGTTTGCCGCTCGCCCAGCCACCATGTCACGCCCGAGCCGCATGAGGGTGGCGTGATGTTTTCTGTCAAAAACCGGCAAGCGATGCTGGACCGGGATTTTGTGCTCACCATCGATGGCCTGGACGGCATGGCCCTGGTGGTGGCCGACGAAGATCCTTGCGAGCCGGGGGTCTTCACGGTGCTGGGCAGCTTTGAGGCGCGTTTGCCGCAAGAGCTGCTCGAGCGGCCGCAGCCGCTTCGGATCAAGCTGCTGGTGGATTGCTCGGGATCGATGGCCGGCGACAGCATGGCCCTGGCACAGGATGCGCTGTACTGGATCATCGCCCAGCTCGGCGAAGGCGACCGCGCGTCGTACAGCGCCTTCGGCTCCTGGTGCCACCACCGGATCAACAAGCTGACGCCCTGCACAACAGCCACCGTTGAGCTGTTGAAAACCCAGGTTCGGCAGACCCGGGCCGATCTGGGTGGCACCGAGATGAACGCCGCGCTGGAGAAGGTCATCGACATCCTGGACCTGGGCCGTCTGCGCCCCAAGCCGGCCGACATCTTGATGATCACCGATGGCGAGATCTGGGACATCGACGAAACGGTGGCAACGGTTCGCAATGGCGGGCACAGACTTTTTGCCATCGGTGTCGGCAGCGCCCCGGCCGAGAGCTTGCTCAAGGAACTTGCCGAAGTCAGCGGCGGCGCTTGCGAGTTGATCGGCACCCACGAGAACATGGGCGAGGCGGTGATGCGCTTGATCGACAGGATGCGCCAATCACACCCGATGGAGGTCGGCATCCAGGATCTGCGCTTGAACCCGGCGATGGTCAGCACCATGAGGCCGGTGTGTGACGGGCAGACCCTGCATGTCTGGACCCGCATGGCCGTCAAGCCGGACCGGGCGCCTACCCTGCTCTGCGGCACCGAGCTCAGCGAAGCCAGCCTCAATTGGGACGCCGACGGCACCTTGTCGCGCCTGCACGCCAACCATCAACTCCAGACGATGACCTTGCCCTCGCAAGCCACGGCCTTTGCGCTCAAATACCAGCTGATTTCAAGGTTCACCAACTACCTTCTGGTGCACAAGCGCGCGGAAGGCGAACGAGCCGTCGGCCTGCCCCATTTGCAGCAAATCCGGTCGATGCTGGCTGCGGGGCATGCGGGGAGTGGGTCGGTGCGGGACAGAAGCGCCAGCCGGGCATTGCCAAGCCTCGCGCCCCGTGGAATGGACATCGGCGAGGTCAGTACCAGCGATTTAAGCAGGCCCGCCGTCTGGCGTCAGTCAAGAAGCCCGGCCAATGCAGCGCCTGCGCCATCGACTGGCTTCCGGCAACTCGCCGACAAGTTGACATCGCCAGACCACCCGATCGCCCGGTTGATCATGGCGTTCAACGCAAATGCCTTGAAGCATTCCCAGTTCCAAGCCGCCCTCGAGGCGAGCATCCAGGGGCTGGACTTTGGCTATTTGACCGATCTTTTCAAGAGCCTTGACGGCGAGATTCCAGACCGGCCCACCGCCTGGGCGCTGCTGCTGCTCTGGTTCATTGAAGTCAAGGGCGTGAAGCCCGACCTTGAGCGCCACGGGCAGCGCCTGCTCGATCAGCAACTCCTGGGCCTGCCCTTTGGCAAGAAAGCCGCGGCATACGCTCGCTTTGAAGAAGGAATCCGCCAGGTCAGCAACCTGGACGATGTCGAAATTCCGGCGTTTCTGAGGAGGCAAGCCAGGCAAACAGGTTGCGGCAGCCTGTAGCCCGCAAGAGGCCGCAGGCCGGAATGCGGGGATCGGCGGTCGGCGAGGGGGAAATTTCCCGCAATCCGCTGCGCTGCTTGGCGGGCTACGAAATACGCTGTAGCCCACTTATCGTCCTCATTTGATGCTCATACAATAAATCCATGCGAAATACGGCTTGTCGCTGGCAGTCGCTGCGAAACTGGATTGGCAGTCGGTCAACAACAGAGAGGTCACCGAATATGTCAAGCACGCTTAGAACGAGATCAGGTCAGCAAGTGGTCTTGCCAACGCTGGAAGAGGACCTTGCCATCACCGCTGCCGCATTGAATGACCCGGATGCGCAACCGTTGAAGCCCGCCGAAATGGCCCAGTTGAGGCCTATGCGCGGCAGGCCGCCGGTAGCAGTACGCCGACCGACCCTAAGCATGCGCATCGATGCTGACCTCTTGGCCATCTTGAAAGCCAGCGGTCGGGGCTGGCAAACGCGCGTCAATGCGCTGCTGCGCGAAGCGGTGGAACAGGGCAAAGTCAAGCCTTAGCGAGATCAGCCAGGGCAGAAAATTTCCCGCAATCCGCTGCGCTGCTTGGCGGGCTACGGACGGGCAGAGCCGGTCGCTGGCCAGCAGGTTTGAGTGACTCAGACGACGCAAAATGATGCACGCCACGGCAGGCGCTTTTCTTGTACGGCAAATTGCCGAAGTATTTTGGCAGGAGGAAATACACCATGCCCGCACCCATCTCTACCGCCCGGCTCGAAGCCAGGATCAGCACTGATCTGCATTCGATGCTCAAACGTGCCGCTGAGCTTCAGGGGCTCACCATGACCGATTTCGTTGTGGCTGCGGTTCAGGAAGCCGCGCAAAAAGCCATTCAGCAAGCTGAGGTTATCCGCCTTTCGCCGGCGGATCAGGAGTGCTTTGCCAAGGCGCTGCTGTCGCCAGCGCAACCGTCGCCCACCTTGAAACGTGCTTTCGCCCGTCGCAGCAAGCTCCTGCGCGCTGAATGAGCCCTGCGCCGTTCCTGCTCGCGCCGCTCGATGCCGCGCATGACCGTACTGCTCACTCGGAGATCGCCGCCTATGCCTTGATGGTGCGCGCAAAGGCCGATGCAGCCGCAGCCTTCTCGAAACGCGCCACTCTAGTACTTCGTTTCGTCGATAAGCTTACGAATGAAATTGATGCTTTCGTTCGTCAGGCAAGGCGCGAACCACAGCCATAGCCGCAGGGATGGCGAGGATTTGCAACACAGCATGGCGGCAAAAGGCGCGATTTCATGTGTGTGGTTTGACGGAACGATGTACCAGGCACCTTGAGGCTGGCCGATAGCAAGGTGATCGGGTGTCTGCTTGGATGACCAAGCGTATGTCAGTTGTCCAAGTCCGGCATGTTGCGCAGGCTGCTGATCAGCTTGGGCACATCGGTAACCACCATGGACCAAAGCGTATCGTTGTCGATGCCGAGATAGCCATGGATCAAACGATTTCTGGTGGCCACCACCATTCTCCAGGGCACTTGCGGATGTTCCGCACGTACAAGTTCCGGCACATGACTCGCGGCCTCGCCGATAAGTTCAAGATTGCGTACGGTCGCGTCGTAGACCAGGCCGTTGGCGACAAAACTCTGCTGGTCAAGTCCGCTGGTGTACTCGGCAACTTTCTCGGCAAATTGAATCATGTCGTCAATGTAGAAACGCCATTCGCGAGGACTGGCTTCAGACATGGACGGCCTCTTTCTCGATGAACGGGCGAAGTTCGGCGCGCAGTGCTTTTTCGGTCACCAGATCGACCGGTTTTCCGAGCAGATCTTCAAGAAAAAACTGGACGCCAAAGTAACGTTCCGAAGTGGCCGGGCCGTCGAACGCAACGAGTACATCGACATCGCTATCAGCCCTGGCGGTGTCTCGAACGGACGAGCCAAAGAGCGCCAACCTTGTCACACCAAAGCGAGTCATCAGGACCTGCTTGTTGTCAGCGAGTACCTGAAGTATTTCCTGACGGCTCATGAATGATTCCCCTGTATGCAAACTGACCAAGCTGGTCGATCGTTGGCGAGAAATTATCGGGCATTTGCAAGGCGGGCGGGATACGGGTTGCAACAGCCTGTAGCCCGCAAGAGGCCGCAGGCCGGAATGCGGGGATCGGCGGTCGGCGAGGGGAAATTTCCCGCAATCCGCTGCGCTGCTTGGCGGGCTACGAAATACGCTGTAGCCCATGGTTCCCGCCGATTGGGCTATGGCTGGAACGGATCGACCAGCTTGACGCCGGTGCCTGCAAAGTCTGCAACGTTGCGCGTGACCACCGTCATTCCATGCTCCAAAGCGGTGGCCGCGATGATGGCGTCACGGTCGGACTTCGGATCCGGCACGTGCAACGCCGCACATAACGCCGCGGTGTTTCCCGAAAACGGCAATATGCGACCCGCAAAGTTTGCCTTCACTCCATTCAGCCAGGCACGCAAGGCGCTGCCTTGAGGCGGCGTGCGGCGCTCCAGCGACAAGACGCCTCGTTCAAGTTCGAGAATGCTGACGGCTGAAATGAACAGATGGCCGACACGCTTGTCCGCAGCCCAGGCGCGTACTTCCGCCGACTGGTTGGGCTTGCCGTGCCGCAATTCTGAAATCACGTTCGTATCGAGAACATACATGGGGAAACTTCAGCCCAAGTCAGCAACAGTCAGCTCTATCCGCGCCGTCTGCGGTTCAAACTCGATGTCATCCCCACCCGGAATAGCGTCCATCAAGTCCAGGAGCGAAATTTCCTGCTTTCCCGTCAGCTCGTAATAGTCTTCAATTTTGAGCAAGGCGAATGCCGGTTTCCCCCGGTCCGTGATGAAAACAGGACCCTGCGCTGCAGCCCGTTTGGCCGCGCCAACATTCCGGGTGAACTCACGACTCGAATAGGTGTGCAGGGTCATCCTGAGGCTCCAAATCAACGAATTTTTGTACGTTATGACATTCAAGGAGTGAGTCAAGTGACCTTGGCATCAACCCCATCAGCGCCCCTTGCCGTCGAACGCCGCGCGTTGGGTGTCGGCAGTGATGCCATGGCGCATTCGGCAGCGCCGACCACGCCCTTGCAAAGCAGTTCAGCGCTTCAGGTCCCGATAGAAATTTTCATGTGCGCCCAACAGCAGCAGGTGGCGGGTCTTCGGATCGAACTCATAGGCAAGCAGCAGTAACTGGCTCTGGCTCTTGAACTTGTAAACATAGACACCGGCAAGATCGCCCCGCTTGGCCTCGCCCGCCAATGGATCCAAGACGATCACTTCAACCGCCATGTCCACATCCTGCTTTTGCCTGGGGTGTAATTTCTTGTAGGCCCGGGCAAATACAGATGACTGGGTGACATGGACCGGCGTAGATGCCATCAGCGCTTGCCCTGCGGTACGAAGGGGGTAGTCAGTGACTTGCCTTCGGCCTTGGCAATCAACAAGTCGCGAACAAAGTCGATGGGAAGGTCCGGATTGTCTAGCGCCGCCTTGCCGATCAGAGCCCAGAATTCGATCTGACCGGCAATGGTCCGGCGCTCTGCGCTTGCATGCAATTTGGCTTGGTCGTACAAGTCGCTGTCAATCCGTACGGGCATTCCCATCATGATCTCCTTGAAGCTATCCGCTACAAATGTAGCTTGATTGCGATTTTCCGTCAAAGCCAAGCTGGATTCGGTTTGATGTCGGGGCAACAGCGGGGCAACAGGGGGCAACAGGGTCAAGTCCGAATTCTGAACCCCTAGAAAAAAAACTTGCCCGGCCAGCGAACGAAGACGACGGCCGCTGCACAGGACGACGGGTTCGATGGTCAATCTGCTTGTAGCCTTTTTGCACATATTGGCGCGATAGCTCGTCCGCTGCGCATTGCGTTCCCCGGCGCCGTTTATCGATCACGTGACTTCGCGTGGTGATCGGCGCGAGGCGATTTTTTGACGATGACGAAGATGCGCAGGGCTTCCTGGCGGTGCTGGGACTGGCGGGGTTGTGGCCTGCTGGCTAAATTTGCTTTAGGTTCACAACCCGTCAAAACAGAGGCGCTCGTCAGGCCATTGCCGACGAATCAAGTCGCTTCATCTGACTCAGTTCATCGTGCAACTTGGCCTCGGCTTGCCACAAGTCAAACTGGGTCTGCATGTCCAGCCAGAGTTGCGGGCCATTGCCAAGCAGCGTTCCCAGGCGCAGTGCCATCTCGGCTGATACGCCGCTACGTTCGGCCAGCACAGCGTGCAAGGTCTGGCGGGAAACACCTAAGTTGCGCGCAAAGGCGCTCACTGACATGCCCGGCAAGCTGGGCAGAACATCTTCCCGGAGGATGGCGCCGGGGTGGGTTGGTACACGTTTACGCATCATTCAGTCCTAGTGGTAATTCTCAAAATCAACTTTGAAAGCGTTCTCACCCTGCCACTCAAAGGTAATGCACCACGGTCCATTGACATGCACGCTGTAGCGCTTTGGCTTGCCTTGGAGTCCATGGAAATCAAAACCTGGAACATTTAAAGCCTCTGGCGTCTTGGCAATGTTAATGGCATCGAGTCGGCGAAGCGCCCGCTCAGCCAGCGCCTTTTGCAACTTCGCGCTGGTGCCTTTCTCAAAAAGCTCCTGAAGCCCTTTGTGCTTGAACGACTCAATCATTGGGGAAAAGTGTAAATGATGTCTTTACACATGGCAAGCCGGCTGCTTACCGGGGCAGGGGCAACAGCAGGGCTAAGGATGCTCTGCATAACCCCTCACGGCTTGTGCTACCGCGGCCTCGGGCGGTCTGCGGCGTTGCATTTCTTGCCAATAGCACGCGCTATTGGCCGCAAAATGCGCCTCGCATCCCATCCCGATCCGCGCTGCACCCGCTCGCGTTGAGTTATGCAGAGCATCCCTAACGGGTTACCAAATACACGAACGAGCCGCTATTGCACTAACGGGATACCCAATGCACGAACGGACCGCAGTTGCACAAACAGATCGCTGGTGCAAGCCCGGGCGGCGGGTTTCGTCAATGGCTTGTTATTGAATGAGAGCGCGTTGTAGTTTCATATGAAGCATAGGTTCAACATCACATGACCCAGACATCGGCCACGCCGCAATTCAACCCGGCAATTGATCCGCTGGAAGCCTGCTTGCGGGCAGTGTTGGCGTACCAGGATCAGGGCATGTCCTCGGCCTCGCTGCGCTCGCGCGTTGCCCATGGCCAAGGGCTGTGGAACCAGGACACTTTGCTCGAAGCCGCAGACAGCCTGGGATTCGATACCGAGGTCGGCGAGATCGACCCGGCGCTGCCGGGCCTACCGATGCTGCCCGCCTTGTGCAACACGCATGAAGGCACGGTGCTGGCGCTGCTGGCGATGGTTGACGATGCTTCCGTGCTGGTGGTCGACCCGGATCGCTCGGATCGCCCGACAGAGCTGCCCCTGGCCGATCTGCTGGCGCGCCTGAGCGGCACCACCGTCAGCCTGATGCGGCGCAACCTGGTTTCGGGTGCCGATGGGGAGGAAGCGACCCATGCCGTCGGCCGTCATGGCCATTGGTTCTGGGGCCCGATATTGCGCAGCCGCTGGGTCTATGTGCAGGTCGCGCTGGCCGCCTTCCTGGTCAATGTGTTCGCGATCGCCAGTTCGGTGTTCTCGATGATCGTCTATGACAAGGTGATCCCGAATAACGCCATGGATACCTTGATCGCCTTATTGATCGGCGTCTCGGTGATCTTCGTCAGCGATTTCGTCATCCGCACTTTGCGCGGCTATTTTCTCGACCTGGCCAGTGCCAAGGCTGATGCGGCGATTGCCGATTCGCTGTTCGAACAGATTCTCGACGCACGCCTGCAGTCCAAGCGCGGCAGCACCGGCGCGCTGGCCAGCACGCTGAAGGAATTCGAGTCGATCCGCGACTTCCTCACTTCGGCCACCTTGACCACTTTCATCGATGTGCCGTTCGCGCTGCTGTTCCTGGTGATCATCTTCGTGATCGGCGGGCCGATCGTCTATGTGCCTTTGATCGCGATTCCGGTGATGGTGATCGCCGGCATGGCGGTGCAGCCGCAGCTCAAGCGCCTGACCAAGGAGTCGCAGGAAGACGGCCACCACAAGCAGGCAATCCTGGTCGAAACGCTCAGTGGCCTGGAAACGATCAAATCGCTGGGCGCCGGTGCGCAGATGCGCCGCCGCTGGCAGGAAGCGGTCACGCACCAATCGCATATCGGGCTGAAGTCGCGCATGCTGGCGCAGATCGCTGCCAATGTGGCGAGTCTGGCGCAGCAGTTCGTGCAGGTCAGCGTGGTCACCGTCGGTGCGCTGCTGGTTCAGCAGGGGCAGCTCGGTTTCGGCGCCATCATTGCCTGCACGATTCTGGCCGGCCGGGCGATCGCGCCGATGGCCCAGATCACCCAGTTGCTGACGCGGATGAACCAGACTTTTGTCAGCTACCGTGCGCTTTCGAAAGTGATGGAGCAAGAACGCGAACACCAGCCCGGCGCAGTCTTCATGGCGAGGCCCGAATTCAAGGGTGCGATCGAATTCCGCAACGTCACTTTTACTTATCCCGGCGCTTCGCGGCCGACGCTGCAGGACATGTCTTTCCAGATCCAGCCCGGCGAGCGCGTGGCGATCATCGGCAAGGTTGGCTCGGGCAAGACGACGATTTCCAAGCTGGTGCTGGGCTTGTTCAAACCCGAGTCGGGTGCGGTGCTGATCGACGGCGTCGACGTGCGCCAGATCGACCCGGCCGACCTGCGCGCTGCGCTGGGCGTGGTGCTGCAGGATGTCTGGCTGCTCGGCGGCACCATCAAGCAAAACATTGCCCTGGGCGGACATTTCCCCAGCGATGCCGAGATCCTGCATGCGGCGCAACTGGCCGGTGTTGAAGACTTCGTGCGCCAGCATCCCGAAGGCTACAGCCTGCGGCTGGGCGAGCGCGGCGAAGGCTTGTCGGGAGGGCAGCGCCAGGCGGTCGCTATTGCGCGCGCCTTGCTGGGCAAGCCGGCCATTTTGGTGTTCGACGAAGCGACCAGCGCGATGGACATGGCGGCTGAAGCGCAGCTCTTGCAGCGCCTGAAGCAGGAACTCGATGGCCGTACCTTTGTCACCATCACCCACAAGAGCACGATGCTGCAACTGGTCAACAAGATCATCGTCGTCGACCAGGGTCGGGTGACCATGCAAGGCACGCCTGAAGAACTGGTACGCGCGCAGCAACAGCAGCAAGCAGCGGCGCAGGCGGCAGCTGCTGCCGCTGCGCCATCCAACGGCATGACCGTGGCTTGATTGGCGGACTTCCATATGTTGAATAAAGCAAAAGACGCCCCCCAGAGCTGGACAGATCGCCTGGCCGGTGAGGCTGCTACCACCGTGGTCAGCAGTGGCAGCAAGCGTGGGCAGTTGCGGCTCGCCTCCCTGTGGCTACTGTGGTTCATCACAGCCATGTTTATCGCCTTGTTCATCTGGGCCGCGCTGGCTGAAATCGACACCGTGACCCGCGCTGATGGCCGCGTCATCCCTTCGGCCAAGCTGCAAGTGATCCAAAATCTGGAAGGCGGTATCGTCACCGAGATCCTGGCCAAGCCAGGCCAGCAGGTCAACGCCGGCGACAAGCTGGTGGCGCTATCGACCGTACAGCCCGATGCCGAAAAGCAGTCGCGCTTCCAGCAGTTGCTGGCGCTTGACGCAAGGGCTTCGCGCCTGAATGCCCAGGCCAGTGGTGCGGCCTTGCATTTCAGCAAGGATGTGACCAAATTCGCGGCTGAGGTGGCCTCGGCTGAAACCGCCGCCTATCTGACCAAGAAGACCGAACAGGCGGCCCAGCTCGGCGTGATCGACGCGCAGATCGAGCAGAAATCGCGCGAACTGCAAGAAGTCCAGATCACCTTGAAATCGAGCTTGCAAAGCTTGGCGCTCGGTCGCGAAGAACGCACGACGGTCGCCAGCATGGTCGAACGCGGCCTGGAGCCACGGCTCGAGCTGGTGCGCATCGACCGCAGCATGGCTGAGCT
>CAMDHE010000121.1 GCA_945898095.1 Roseateles toxinivorans
CGCAAGTCCACCTGGCTGCTCTGGTTCGGACCGCTGCTGCTGCTGGTCTTCAGCGTGTCGATGCTGATCCTGCATCTGCGCCGGCGCCGCAATCAGCCGGCCGAATTGTTCGACCCCGAATTTCCCGATGATGAGGCTGATGTCAGCCCTGAGAAAAGCAAATGAACAGTGAACTTCAGCAAGTGCGCCGCCGCATCGAGCAACTCGATGAACTGCTGCAAGCCGGATCTTTGTCGACTGACGCCCATCGCAGCGCACGCAGCGGCCTCGAGCAGGAATTGGTGGCGCTGGTGCTGGCTCGGCCGCAAGCGACGATCGACCGGGTCAAGCCATCTGCCAGGCTCTGGCTGGGTCTGGGCTTGTTTGTGCTGCTGGTGGCCGGAGCCGGTTACCGCTGGACCGGCACACCGGCGGCGCTGACTGGCGCTGCGCCGGCGCAAGAGATGTCTTCCAACGATGCTGCTGCGGCGCCGGGTAATGAGCAGATCGAGGCGATGGTGCAGGCGCTGGCCGATCGGCTCAAGGGTCAGCCCAATGATGCGGTTGGTTGGGGCATGTTGGCCCGCTCCTACGCTGCATTGGGTCGGCATGCCCAATCGCTGCCAGCCTATGTGAAAGCACTTGAGCTGAACCAGAACGACACCACGCTGATGGTTGACTACGCCGACGCGTTGGCCTTGCAGCAGGGCCGCTCGCTGGCGGGTGTGCCGATGGTTTGGGTCAGGAAAGCGCTGGCCATCGACCCGAGTCAGCCCAAGGCGCTTCTGCTGGCAGGGAGCGACGCTTTTGATCGCAAGGATTTCGCGCAGGCCGCCAAGGACTGGACTGCAGTCGCGCAGGGTGGCGATGCCCAGAGCCCGCTGGTCAAACATGCGCTGGACGGACTGGAAGAGATCAAGCGCCTCGGCCTGGGCGCGACGGGTCAGCAGCCCGCACCGGTTGACAGCGCCAAGCCAGCGGCAAGTCAGGCCAGACTCAGCGGCAGCGTCAGCCTCGATCCGAAGCTGGTGGCTTCGGTGAATCCCGACGATGCGGTCTTCATCTATGCCCGTGCTGCCGAAGGGTCGCGCATGCCGCTGGCGATGTTGCGACGCCAGGTCAAGGACCTGCCGATGAACTTCTTGCTTGACGACAGCATGGCGATGAGCCCGCAAGCCAATCTGTCGAGCGCTCGCGAAGTGATCGTCGCCGTGCGTATCAGCAAAAGCGGCCAGGCGGTGGCCCAGCCTGGCGATCTGGAAGGTGATAGCGGCAAATTGGCTGTCGGCAGCCAAGACATCAAGGTGCTGATCAACCGCATCCTGAAGTGAATCAGGGCTGCAAGCTGCAGCCCCTGTCGCAGGCAAACCGCTTCAGGCAAACAGCTTGTCGTAGGCTGCCAGCAGCGTCTGGTGCATCGGGCTGCCTTGCATGTCGGCACCGAGTTCGACCAGACCGAAGAAGCGATCGCTGCGGTTCAACAGCGCTTGCGCCTGCCGCAAATTTTCCTGACCGAACAGCAAGGCCAAGGGCCGCTCGAAATTGTCGCTGGGATCGAGCTGCAGCAGGTTCTCGATGCAGCGGTAGACCAAGCGGCGGTCGGCGCTCAGGTCGTTGAAGTGATGGATCCAGCTGCAGCCTTCAAGGATTGCCTCTTCGTCGGCGACAGCCAAGGCCAGCAAGGTTTTCAACTCGCCGATGCGCAACTGTTTCCAGGCGCTGCCGACCGGAATCGCCAGGCCGAGGATTTCCCATAGCGGGCGCTCTTCGCTCAGGTTCATCGTCTGCAGATCTTCGAGCAGGGCAGCGCATTCAGCTTCGTCGAGGTCGTTCAGCCTGAGCAAAGCCGGGCGGATGCGGTTGCCTACGCTGTTGTTTTCCCATTCGAGGTCTTCGACCGGGTAGATCTCCGACATGCCAGGAACCAGGATGCGACAGCTGTATGCGCCTTGCTCTTCAAAGTCGGCGATGTAGAGGTCTCGGCCTTCGGCTTCAACCGCCTGGCACAGCCAAGCATAGTCCTCGGCCGTACTGCTGCTGAAGTTCCAATCGGCAAATTCGAAATCGGGTGTGGCGCCTAGAAAGTCCCAGCTGATGACACCGCTGGAATCGACAAAATGAATTTCCAGATTGGCGACGGCATTGATTTCGTCCATGTCGAAGCCAGGCGCCGGGAAACCTTCGAGTGTGTCGAGCGCACGTCCCTGCAGCAACTCGGTCAAGGCGCGCTCCAGCGCGATCTCGAAGCGCGGATGCGCGCCGAAGCTGGCAAAGATGCCCTGATCCTTCGGGTGCAGCAGGGTCACATTCATCACCGGGTATTTGCCACCGAGCGATGCGTCGCGCACGATGATGCCGAAGCCGGCCTTGCGCAGACCCGCGATACCTGCCTCGATGCCCGGGAATCTGGCGATCACCGCGTCAGGGACTTCGGGCAGGCACAGGCCTTCGCTGATGATGCGGTACTTGATATGGCGCTCGAAGATTTCAGACAAGGCCTGGCTGCGCGCTTCCATCAGGGTATTGCCAGCCGCCATGCCATTGCTGACATAGAGGTTGCCGATGATGTTGACCGGGATGAAGGTCTGCGCACCATCGCGCAAGCGGGTGTAGGGCAGGGTGCAGATGCCGCGTTCAATATGGCCGGAATTCAGATCGACCAGCACTTCAGCGTCGATTTCACCTTCAGGGTTGTAGAAAGCATGCAGCTCGGGGTTGAGCATGCCGGCCGGCCAGCTGCCGTCGGCCTCCGGCATGAACCAGCGCTCTTGCGGGTAATGGACAAAGGGCCGGTTGGCCCGGGTCTGGCCCAGATAAAAATGGGTCCAGAAGTAATGCGTGCCGAGGCGCTCAAAAAATTCACCCAATGCGCTGGCACGGGCGGCCAGTTCGGTCGCGCCCTTGCCGTTGGCGAACAGCATCGGGCAGTCCTGGTCTTTCACATGCACAGACCAGATCGATTCGATCTCGTTCAGCCAGGAGGACTCGTTCAGCGTGAAGCCGCGCAGCTGCAACTTGGCCTGCATCGTGCGGATGGTCGATTCGAGCGAGGCGTCTTTGCCGGGGATGAAACTTTCGATTTGCATGGGTCTGGGTCGGTGATCGGGGCTGAAGCAGCGAAGCAGGGGCGCTGAGAGACGGCCAAAAAAAGACGCGGCCTTGCCGCGTCCTGAACAATTCACCGCTTTCCGGTATTTTATTGGTAATTCCCCGGCCGGCCTGACTCAATAAGCGATCGCGCTCTGACGGTTGGTCGCATTGCCTTCAAGTTGCGGCACCTGCGTGAACTTGCCGGCCATCTGTTTGCGCATCTCAACCACCACGTCCTTGCGCGCCAGCTTGTTCTTCGTTGCGGTCATCACCTTGATGAAGTAATAGGTGAAAGCGCCGTTGTAGCGGCCGCTGAAATAGGCATCGGCGCTGGTCTGGTTGGCCTTGCAACCGGCCCACAGGATATGGTGTTGTCCTGCAACGGCCTTGTCGACTGCCTTGGTCGAAGTTGCCGGTCTGGCGGCCAGCGTAAAGCCGCGCACCCGGGCCTGCCTGGCCGTCGGCGGTGTGGCCAGTGGCGCGATGAAGCGGGCCCGTGGCGCATGCAGCGAGAACGCCTCGCGCAAGCCGGTGCCGCTGTGGCAGGTGTCGAGGTAGACCTCGAGCAGCACCGTATCAGGCAGTTGCATGAACAGATCATGCAGCTCGTCGTCGCTGATGATATGGGCCGGATCCCAATCCTGACCTTTCTGCGCGATGTCATAGGGCACGAAGGCTTCGTCCATGCCATCGGGTTCGTCACCCGATGCATCGGCCACTTGCGTGCCATGCGAAGACCAGCTGAAGAGGATGTAGCTGAGCTTGCCTGCCTTGGCATGAGCCACGGCCTTCTTCAAGGCGGCCATGATGGCGGCCTTGGTGGCCTGGGCATCGGTCAGGAGCTTGATCTCGGTGGCCTTGAAGCCCAAGAGGCTTTTGCACATGGCCGCCATGTCCTTGGCGTCGTTGACGCAGCCATTTAAAGTGAACTGAGGGTATTTCGCAAATTTATTGATACCAACGCAAATCGCTTGCTTCGCCATAGCCGTCTCCATGAGTTGTGGGTGGAGATCACGGTGGCCTGCTTCGGCTTGTTGGTGCTGGGCAGGCCTCGCAACCAGCCTGCACCCTAAGCCGCTCGGTCTGACGGCACCATCCCAAGCTTGGTAGGAATGATGTATTAGAGCTTGCTGGCCTTGCTACCCGGTCGCGTTGGCACATTGGCGCTGCAGATGTCGATATGGCGCGGGCTGCGCACATACCAGCCGCCGCGCTTGCGGCGTGCATCGAGCAACTGCGTCCAGGTCTGGCTGTCGGTGCGCAGCAATTGCAGGGGGCTGCGTTCAGCCAAGGGCAGATCAGCCAGCAAGCGGACGGTGCTGATCGGCAGGCGCTGCCCGGCTTGTTCATAAAAACCCATGTTCGGGCCGCCACGTGGCAGGCTCGACAGCAATTCGATGCCCTTGATGACACGGCCGACAACGGTGATGTTCAGGTCCAGTCCGCGCGGCGCATGGCCGATGACGGCGTACAACTCGGTGCCATTGCTCGAGTCCACCGCGTCGCTGCGACCCGCGCCGACCATGCCGTAGCAATGCGCCAGCCAGGCCTGCTTGGTTTTCGGATCGGCAGCGACCGGCATGCCGTCTACAAAGCCGGTCAACGGCGCCCAGCCGTCAACATCAGCCAGGCGCTGCAGTGGCAGGCCCTGTAGCGCCACCGAAAATTCTGCTGGCAACTGGCTCGAAGCGCTGCCAATCGGCCTGGCCTTCGCCTTGTCGTCGGCATCCGGATCGCCCCACTGGGCGACAAAGTTGTCCTGAACCCGCAAGACCGCGAGTCCGTCGAAATAGCCATTGCGCGCCAACTGCCTGATATTGGCCGCATGGCGCGGCGCAAAACGCGGCGCCAGTTCGATCAGCACCTGGCCCTGCGGCAAGGTCATCACGAGGGTGTTTTCCGGGTCGAGTTCGCGCCAGTCACTGTCGGGCGAGTTCTTGATGATGTCGGCGCTGCTGCTCACCGGTTTGGCCGGCTTGGTGACTGGGTCGGGCTTGGCTGCCCAGGCCAGGCTAGCCATAAGCAAACCGGCAGCAAATATTGTCAATCGATGTTTCATGGACGCAAAGCATAGTCTCAATCCTTGACAGGGCAAAGCCGAACTCATTCATGCCGTCACCCAATCACCAGCGCGGACAGGAAAGCATTGCCCGGGCTCAGTCGCTGCCTACAATCGGGCATGGCTTTTGTACATCTGCGCACCCACACCGAATTTTCCGTCGTCGACGGCACTTTGAGAATCGACGATCTGGCCCAAGCCGCTGCAGCGGATGGACAAGTCGCGCTGGCGATCACTGATCTTGCCAACCTGTTCGGCGGGATCAAGTTCTACAGCGCAGCGCGCAAGCAAGGTGTCAAGCCTCTGCTCGGTGCCGATTGCTGGCTCGAACCCGAGGGCAGCGACAAGGAGCCCAGCAGGTTGCTGCTGCTGGTGCAGAACAACCAGGGCTATTTGAATCTGTGCGAATTGTTGTCGCGCGCCTGGATCCGCAATGTGCAACGCAACCAGGCCTGCCTGAAATGGGACTGGTTGCATGAACTCGGCGAAGGGCTGATCTGCCTGTCGGGTGCCCAGTTCGGTGGCCTGGGCCAGGCCTTGCTGGCCGGAGACAAGCCGCGCGCGCTGGATTGGGCCGCGCGCTTCATGAAGGCATTTCCGCAACGCTTTTACATCGAGTTGCAGCGCGCCGGGCTTCCCGGACAGGAAGCTTTGGTTCAGTTCAGCGTGCCCTTTGCTGTCGAACTGGGCCTGCCGGTCGTTGCCACGCACCCGGTGCAGTTCCTGGCCGAGGATGACTTCGAGGCGCATGAAGCGCGCGTCTGCGTGGCCGAGGGCGAAACGCTGACCAACCCGAAACGCATCAAGCGCTTCTTGCCCGGCCAGTATTTCCTCGCTCAGGCGCAAATGGAGGCCTTGTTTGCCGACATCCCTTCTGCCCTGGCCAACTCGGTCGAAATCGCGCGCCGCTGCAGTCTGACGCTGCTGCTGGGCAAACCGCGCCTGCCTGACTTCCCGACACCGCTGGTCAATGGCGAGCAGATGACGCCCGATGCCTACTTCCGCTATGTCTCGCATGAAGGCCTGAACGAAAGAATGGCGCTGCTGTATCCCGATCCGGCTGTGCGCGAGGCGCAACTGCCGCGCTACCTCGAGCGGCTCGAGTTCGAGCTCGAGACGATCGTGAAGATGGGTTTCCCCGGCTATTTCCTGATCGTTTCGGACTTCATCATGTGGGCCAAGAACAATGGCTGTCCGGTCGGCCCGGGCCGGGGTTCGGGCGCGGGTTCGCTGGTCGCCTATGTGTTGAGGATTACCGACCTCGACCCGCTCAAGTACAAGCTGCTGTTCGAGCGTTTCCTGAATCCCGAGCGGGTCTCGATGCCCGACTTCGACATCGACTTCTGCCAGGGCAACCGCGAGCGGGTGATCGACTATGTCAAGGACAAGTACGGCCGCCATGCGGTCAGCCAGATCGCCACCTTCGGCACCATGGCGGCCAAAGCGGCGCTGCGCGACATCGGACGCGTACTCGGCATGGGCTATGGTCAGGTCGACAGCATCGCCAAGCTGATCCCGGCGCCTCCGGGCAAGACGGTGACGCTGGCGCGGGTGCCCGACGAACCCGACAACAGCGTCATCTACGCCCGCAAGGAAGCGCCCGAACTGGAGGAGCGCGAAAAGGCCGAGGAAGATGTGGCCGAGTTGCTGAAGCTGGCCGCACGCGTTGAAGGCATGGTGCGCAATATCGGCATGCATGCCGGCGGCGTGCTGATCGCGCCGGGCAAGATCACCGATTTCTGTCCGCAATACCAGCAGCCCGGTTCGACCAGTGCGGTCAGCCAATTTGACAAGGGCGATGTCGAAGCGATCGGCTTGGTCAAGTTCGACTTCCTGGGTCTGGCCACGCTGACGATTCTGGAACTGGCCAAAAACTTCATCCAGGCGCGCTATCCCGAGCAGAAAGATTTCTCCTTCGAGACCATTCCGCTCGATGACAAGCGGGTCTACAAGCTGTTTTCCGACGGCTTGACCGAGAGCGTGTTCCAGTTTGAATCGCGCGGCATGCAGGGCATGTTGCGTGACGCCAAGCCTTCGCGGCTGGAAGACCTGATCGCGCTGAATGCCCTCTACCGGCCAGGGCCGATGGACCTGATCCCGACCTTCGTGGCGCGCAAGCATGGGCGCGAGCCGATCGAGTATCCGCACCCATTGGCCGAAGCGGTGCTGGCCGAAACCTACGGCATCATGGTTTATCAGGAACAGGTGATGCAGACCGCGCAGGTACTGGGCGGCTATTCGCTCGGCGGCGCCGACATGCTGCGTCGCGCGATGGGCAAGAAAAAACCCGAGGAGATGGCCGAACACCGGAGCATCTTCCGCAAGGGTGCATCCGAGAATGGCCTGACCGAAGCCAAGGCCGACGAAGTCTTCGACTTGATGGAGAAGTTTGCCGGCTATGGTTTCAACAAGAGCCATGCGGCGGCCTATTCTTTGCTGGCCTATCACACCGCCTGGCTGAAAGTGCATTTCACCGCTGAGTTCTTCGCTGCCACTATGAGCATCGAGATGGACGATACCGACAAGCTGAAGGTGCTGCTGAACGATGCCAAGTTGTTCGGCATCGACTTCCAGCCACCCAATGTCAACCTGGGCGAATACCGTTTTGAGCCCTTGAGCAAGAAGTTGATCAACTATGGGCTCGGCGCCATCAAGGGCACCGGGCAGGGCGCGATCGAGGCGATCAAGGCGGCGCGCGAAGGTCGCGGCAACGGGCCGCAGGGCAAGGAGTGCGGCGACTTCAAGAGTTTCTTTGACTTTTGCCGCCGGGTTGATCGACGCTCAGTCAACAAGCGGGCGGTCGAAGCCTTGATCAAGGCTGGTGCCTTCGACGCCCTGCATGCCGACCGCGCCAGTCTGCTCGCGAGCGTGGCTCGCGGCTATGCTCATGCGGAAACCCAGGAAGCCAATGCAGATCAAGGCGGTCTGTTCGACTTCGGCGATTCGCATGCCTCATCCACCGCCGAGCCCGACCTGGTCGAAGCCCCGGCCTGGAGCATCAAGGAACGCTTGACGCTGGAGAAAACCGCAATCGGCTATTACCTCAGCGGCCATTTGTTCGATCAGAGTGGAGACGAAGTCCGCCGTATGGTGAGGCGCCAGATCGCCGACCTCGGCGACAGCCGTGAGCCGGTGCTGGTGGCTGGCATCGTCAGCGATCTACGCATCGTCAATGGTCAGCGCGGGCGCGTGGCGATCTTCAAGCTCGATGACAAGTCCGACCTGATCGAGTCGGTGGCCAATGAAGAGATGCTCAACGCGCACAAGGAGTTGCTGGTCGACGACGAGTTGCTGATCATCCAGGGCAAGGTGCAGGCGGACCGCTTCTCGGGCGGATTCAGGCTCAATGTGCAGGCGGTCTGGAACCTTGCAGGCGCCAGGGCCAAATTTGGTAAATATTTCCTGCTGCCGGTGCAGCAGCAACTGCCGGCCTTGCAGCAGTTGCTTAAAGCCTGGCCGGCGCGTCAATTGCAGACCGAACAGGGCCTGATTCCCCAGGGTTTGAAGGTGCAGACCTACCATCGGCTGCGCGGTGAGTCGGCAGAATTCAAGCTCGATCTGGGCGAAGAAAGCCGCTTCTGGCCCAGCGATGAGGCCTTGGCCTTGCTCGGCCAGACGGCCGCGGCGGGCCAGGATCAGGCACGGATCATTTACGACTGATGCGCCTGATAACCCGATGCAAGCAGCGACCAATACCGGATTGATCCTCACCGGTGGTGGCGCGCGCGCTGCCTACCAGGTCGGCGTGCTCGCGGCGCTGGCGCAGATCCGCCGCGCTGCCGGCATCACCGAAGGCAATCCGTTCCCGGTCATCGCCGGCACTTCAGCCGGAGCGATCAATGCCGCCATGCTGGCTTGCCAGGCCGATGACTTCGATGCAGCGGTCGAAGGTCTGGTGCAGATCTGGGAAAACATCCATGTACAGCAGGTCTACCGCGCTGATTCACTGGGCATCATCCGCACCGGCGCGCGCTGGTTGACGATGATGAGCATCGGTTGGGCGCTGGCGCGCTGGCGCCGCACACAACCCAACAGCCTGCTCGACAACGCGCCACTGGGCGACCTGCTGCGACGCATGGTACGGCTTGAGCGGCTCGAGGCTATGCTCAGCCAAGGCCATTTGCAGGCCTTGGCCATCAGCGGATCCAGTTACAGCTCGGGCCAGCATGTCACCTTCTACCAAAGCCAGCGCATCCTGAAGCCCTGGCTGCGCTCGCAGCGGCTGGCGGTGCAAGCACCGATTTCGGTCCAACATCTGCTGGCTTCTTCGGCGATTCCTTTTATTTTCCCGGCAGAAAAAATCGATCTGGAGGGCCAGTCCGAATGGTTCGGCGATGGCTCGATGCGCCAGAGTGCGCCGATTTCGCCGGCCATTCACCTCGGTGCCGAACGTGTGCTGGTGATCGGTGCAGGCCGCATGCATGAACCGGCGGGTCGGCGTGCTGTGCTGGTCGACGGACATCCCAGCATGGCCCAGATTGCAGGCCATGCCCTGTCGAATATTTTCCTGGATGCGCTGGCGGTCGATGTTGAACGGCTGCAGCGCATCAACGCGACGCTGGCGCTGTTGCAGCCCGATGCGCAACAAGGTACGGCGCTGCGGCCGATCGAGGTGCTGGTGATCGCGCCGAGCCGGCGCCTCGATGATCTGGCGGCTGAACATCAGGGCAGCTTGCCGCCGGCCTTGCGTGCGATGCTGCGCAGCATCGGTGTGGCGGGCCAGGGACAGGGCGCCAGCGGCTCGGCCTTGACCAGTTATCTGCTGTTCGAGCCTGAGTACACCCGGGAGTTGATCAAATTGGGAGCCAGCGATACCTTGGCGCGGCGCGCCGATGTGCTGTCATTTTTCGGCTGGCCTGATGTTGAAGGTACCGCAGTCAAGGTATCGGCTGGCCGTTGATCCTCAGGCCCTGATCGGATAATTTGCGGGCGCTGCTGCGGCCTATGCCCTGGACGCGGCGCAACAGGTCGGCCCAGTCGCTGAAGGCTTGCTTTTCACGTGCTTCAATCATCCTTTCGGCCAAGGCCGGGCCGATGCCGGGCAGCGACTCCAGCTGCGCCCGGTTGGCTTGATTCAGCTCCAGCGTGGCCGGATCGGCCATGGCCAGCTGGCAACCCAGGAGCAGCAACAGCAAGGAGCGGCGCAGCATGTGAGGCAGCTTTCGTCAATCGCCGTTTTGCGCTTTCACCATCGCGGCATAAGCACCATCTTTTGCCAGCAATTCGGCATGCGCGCCGCTCTCCAGCAACCGGCCTGCTCCCAGGACATGGATGCGGTCGGCATCGCGCACGGTCGACAAGCGATGCGCGATCACGATCAGCGTCTTGCGGCCCTGCCATTGAGCCAATGCCTGCTGGACCGCGCGTTCGCTTTCGGTATCGAGCGCCGAGGTCGCTTCGTCAAAAATCCAGATCGGCGCATCGCGGTAGAGCGCGCGCGCAATCGCCAGTCGTTGGCGTTGGCCACCCGAGAATTTGCTGCCGTTGGCGCCGATCAATGTATTGACGCCTTGAGGGAGTCCTTGCACAAAGTCCCACAGATGGGCGGCGCGCAGCGCTTGCTCAAGCCTTTGCACATCGAGCGCTTGGGCATAGGCGATGTTGTTGGCGACCGAGCTGTCGAACAGCACGATGTCTTGCGAGACCACCGCAAACTGGCTTCGCAAACTGGCTTTTTTCAACTGCTGGATGTCGACCCCATCGAGCCGGATGTGGCCCTGGTCGGGGCTGGCCAGCCCGAGCAATAGATGGATGATCGAACTCTTGCCCGCACCCGAGGCGCCGACCAAGGCGGTGGTCTGGCCGGCCTCGAAGCGCAAGCCCAGTCCATTCAGGGCATCAGTTTCGGCACCCGGGTAGCGCAGCTTGACGGCTTCGAATTCGATCTCACCGCGACATTGATCCAGGCTTTGCTGCCCCAGATCAGGCTCGGCGGGCATGTCCAGCAGTTCCAGACAGCCGCGCGCGATCACCATGGCATTGGTGATCGGTTGCGCCAGATCGCTGAGGTGGCGCAGTCTGGAAGTCAGCAGCAACAGCGCAGTCACGAAGGCCGCGAAGTCCTCGACCCCGGTATGGGCCTCGCGCGCCTGGAGCAGGGCCAAGCAGATGATCACTGACAGGCCGATGCTGGCGATCAACTGCGACAGCGGCTGGGTCAGGGCGCCGGCAGCTGAGGTTTTAAGCGTACTGCGCTGGACTTCAGAGGCCAAGGCAGCAAAGCTGGCCCGTTCATGCTCGGCTGCATTGAAGCTGCGCACGACGCGCCAGGCGCGGGTGACGTCATCGACCTTGTTGACCAGGTGCAGTTGTGCGTCATAAGTGCGGCCGCCCATCACGCGCATGCGCCGGTTGATATTGCGGACCACATAGACCATCAGCGGCGTGGTCACCAGGGACAGTAGCGTCAGTTGCCAGTTCAGATAAAACAGGTAAGCCAGCATCGCCAGCGCGGGCAGGCCGTCGCGCAGCACGCTGACGACTGATCCACCGAGCAGCGTCATGATCTGCTGTGGGTCGTTGATCACTTTGGTCACTGCCGTGCCAGGCTGCAAGCTGGTAAAGACGCGGGCGTCGGCCTTCAACAAGGCATCGAGCAGGGCAGCGCGGAAATCCATCACCGTGCGCGAGAGCGTCCAGTTGAACAGGTACTGGCCCAGAAAACCAAACAGACCGCGCAGCGCAAACAAGCCGATCAAGGCGACCGGCACCCACCAGATGCTGAAGGCATTCTGGGCAAAGCCCCGGCCGAAGACTGTCTGGATCAGCTTGGGGATCAGCGGCTCGGTGGCTGCAGTCAGCAGATAGGCGAGCAGGGTCAGCAGCAATCCACCGCGATGCGGGCGAACGAAGCTGGCGAGCCGCTTGGCGGTCTGCTTGAAATCGCTGGACTGCATCGCTTCGGCCCGGCCTATCTGGCTTGCCTGGATTCGGCGACCATGGCCGGATTGAAAAGCGGGTCGTTGTACATCTTGAACTGGCGATAGACCTTGAAGTAGGCCAGGCCCTGGCGGCAATCGCTGATCAATCGGTCCAGGCAATCGGCCAGATCAGCGCGTTGCTGAAGCAGACGTTGCAGCTTCACCTGGCTGCTCTGACGATGGCCGGCTTCGACATCATGGCGCAAGGTCTGCTGCCGCATCGCGTGGACTTTCAGCGCCATGATTGACATCCGGTCGATGATGCTGCCGGCTGTTTCACTGTTCAAACTGGCGCTGGCGGCCACCAGCGAGACCGGTGTGTCGGTCTTGGCTGAG
>CAMDHE010000122.1 GCA_945898095.1 Roseateles toxinivorans
CCTCGAGGCAGCCCAGCGAGCGCAGCGCCACGTTACAAACTCGATCACAACGCTGCGCTTTCAACTGGGCGTCGCCCTCGCGATCGCACTGGACCATTGTCCGCATTGCAGCTCGGTGAACCTACGTCTACGTTTGTGACACAGTAAGACTAAGCCGCCCGATACTGCGTTTCCACCACAAGCCGCGAAGAGTTGGGCACGGCATCCTTAGACCTGGCCTCCCCAGCGAATAGTGGCGGCGCCGATACAAACCAAGCTAGCGCCGAGGATGCGCCAGACACCCATCTGCTCTTTCAGAAACCAGGCTCCCAGTAGTGCGGCGAAGATCACCGAGACTTCACGCAATGCCGCGACGGCTGGTATGGAGGTTTGCGTCATGGCCCACAAAACGATGCCGTAAGAGGCCATGCTCAGGCCTGCCCCAACGATCGCCGTGCGCCAATTTTGACGCGTGTGTTGTAACACCTCTGCCAAACTACGTCGCCAGATGATCACAGCTAATATGCCCCAGGAGTTGAACAAGAATAGCCACAAGGTATAGCTCACTGCGTGACCCGATAGCCTTACACCAACTCCATCGAGCAAGGTGTACAAAGCGATGATCGCTGCATTGAATAGGCAGTAGAACAAACCCCGACGATTGACTGCTTGCCAAGGCTTTCCTATCCATGCAGGAAGTCCAATGCCCAAGCCAATCATCACCACGCCCACCATCTGAATGGGCGACATCAGTTCGCCCATGAATGGCGCCGCCAGGCAAACAAGCATGGGCGCCGTTCCTCGCATGAGTGGGTAAGCAAGTGACAAGTCGGCATGGCGATAAGCTTCGGCCAACGACAGAAAATAGGCTACGTGAACTGCCAGCGAAGCCGCAAGCCAAGGATAACAATCGGAACTTGGCCACCCAGCAAAGGGCAACACACAGGCGGCGATGAGACTGCAACCCAGTGAAAAAACCACGGTATCAAGCTGGCCATCGCGACCACGCTTCATCAGAAAATTCCATCCTGCATGCATCAAGGCGGAGAGCAGGATCAACCCAGCAACAATCGCCGACATCAGGCAGACCAAGGCAGTGAATAAGTCTTCGCATCGGCGAAGCTGATTATTTTTATAATGATATTCTCTTCGTAACCAAGTTTAGGAACGCCGCGATGGTTTTTACATCGACCTGCGGAAGAACTTTTCGATCAAGGCCCAGAACTCCCATGGAACACTGATTCTGGGCCTGAAGGTCATCGACCGCTTGTCCGGCAAGGTACTGTTCGAAAAGCAGGCCGCACGATTCGATGTGATCGCTGCGTCGAATTGATCGCCAGGCTCAGGGCAAAGCCGCCCAGTCCCGTCGCAGCGCTGCGCCAAGGCTTCTTCAGCAAGATGAGGCCACACAGCGGCGGAAAGCGGAATCAATCGGGCTCATGCATAGGTCCATGGATCGCCCGCATTGTGCCTGCCTGTCAAGGGCAAGCCATCAGCGTCGGCCGAAACAACGGGCACATCGCGGGGCCCTGCGCACCTGCGTCACGTCAGTAGTTGCACATGCAAGCCTGAGACCCGTGCGAACTGGGCATCGCCGGTCAGGAAAACATGCGGGTCGCCCAGTTGCAGGCAGCTGGCGGCTTGCAGACAATCCGCGGTGCGCAAGCCATGCTTGGCCCGAATTGCTGCGGCCAGTTCCACCACGTCCCGGGTCAGGTCAACCCAGACCAGATCACTGTGGCTAAAGAAAGCGTCATAAGCTGCCAGCAAGACTTGATTTTGGGATTTCATCGGGCCGACCCGGCATTCCAGCCAGCTCAGTCGGCTCAGGGCCGCACTGACGCCGGGGTGACTCGCGGCGATTGCCGCCAGTTCCTGGCGCACTCTATTGACAAAGGGTTCTCTACCCTCGATCAGATAGATCAGCGCATTGGCGTCAAGGAATGCAATCACCAAGCCCGCTCGGCATCCAGACTGGCGTCAATTTCGGCCTTGCTTCGCTTGCCGGTGGTGGGCTGTGCCAGCAACCACTGCACAGCGGTCAGGCCCGGTTGGGCGGCCTTGCCGTTGGCAAGACGCAGGTATTCGTCTTCTGACAGAACTACGGCTGCGGGCTTGTTGCGCTTGACGATGTGCAGTGGTCCGCGGCGCAGACCCTCTTCAATGGCTGCCATGCCGCGGCGCTTGATTTCAGCAACGGTGACGGTGTTGTTCATGGTCTGAGGCTCTGTATGCGACGGATTGAATGATACCGTTTTCAGTACTGTTCTGTGAGCCTCACAAAAACGGTGAGCAATGCAGGCGCCAGGGAAATCCGGGTCTCACTCGTTACACGGATGTTTCGCCAATGTCTTGCATAGCCATTTCTCGAATTTAGTAGAAAAATTCGCGACACCTGCTTTAAAAGTTCAATTATGAGCAAAGTGATTCATTGCGAGTGCGGTCTGATTACCCGGCGAGATCAGCTGGCTGGGCTTGCTTGTGACTGTGACCGCCCACGGGCATGCACTTCGCCTGGAACTATTTGTTCGCCGCCGTCTTCTCGGTGACGGTGTCGGGCCATGAATCCAAAGGCTGGCTCACGGGCTCGATGACCGGCCCGGAATGGCTCAGCGGCGGCGCCTATGGCGTCGAAGCCTCGGCCATGGCGCTGCTGGTTTGGGCGGTGGCGAGCATCTTGTTGCTGCGCCACGCCCATGGACGAGGGAATTTCATGCGCCGGCCTGAACGGATCAGAAGCGCAATTGCACCCCCATATGCGCAGAGCGACCGGCCAGCGGGCTGAGGTCGCGGATGGTGGCTACCGAACTGGCACTGTAGGCAAGCTTGTTGCCCAGGTTGTCCAGGCGCAAATACCAGAGCCCGTCGGTGCCGGCGATCCGGAACTGGCGCGCCAGACTCAGCTTGACGATGCCATAGCCGGCGGTCGGCTTGTCCAGCAAGGGCACGCGCTGCTGACGCGCGGCCATCCGCAACTCGAGAAGGCCTGACCAGAGACCATATTGAGCGTCCAGGCCAACTCTGACTCGCAGCGGTGCCAGTCGTGGCAGCGCCTCGCCGGTGTCGCGGTTTTCGCCCCGCACAGCGTCCAATTGCCCCGTCAGGCTCAACTTGCCGCCCGAGGAGAATCGGGGCAAGGCAAGCCGGCCTTCCAGCTCAAAGCCATGCATAGACGCCGACACCGACTTGAAGAGGTACTCGGGCAATGATTCGCCGTCGACATCGATCTGCACACCGGTCGCGTCCAAGGCGATGTAACTGGCGAACTGAGTGCGGAAAACATTCAGCCGCAGCATCTGCTCGGCGCCCTGCCAGACCAGGCCCAGATCGACGCCATGGGCGCGCTCCTTGCCCAGATTGGCATCGCCGCGCTCGAACGCGCCGCTGGCCACGTGAACGCCATTGGCGTGCAGTTCGTAAAACATCGGCGCGCGTTCGGTGCTGTTCAAGTTGGCAGTCAGGCTCAGGCCCTTGGCGGCATCCGCCTCACCCGCCAGCTTGTAGCTACCGCTGAGCGAAAAGCTGTGCGGGCTGAAGCTGCGACTGCTGGGCGCGCCGAAGCGCAGTTCCGACGATTGATCTCCATCGGACTTGATCCGCACCGATTCCAGGCGGGCGCCGGCGGACAGCATCAACGGCCCGCTGGCAAATTGCTCGAGCAAGAACAGGGCGCCGCTCTGGGTGCTGGTGCCGGGCACCAGGGCCTCGGCGCCCAGGGCCGAGAAGTCAGATGCCTCCCATTGAAGTCCGATCACGCCTTGCACGGGCCCGAGCTTGACATGCTCCATTTCGACACGCAGATCCTTGCCCTGACTCTTGAAGATGGTGCCGACCTCGCCGGTACCCTCGACCTCGCGGTGCTGGTAGCGGCTGCTGCCCAGCCGCCAGCTCAGCCGCTGCAGAAAGGCTGGTTTAGCTGCTGATTTGCCGGGGGCATCAAAGCGCCACTCGCCGGCGGCCGTCAGGCGCTGGCGTTGCATCTGCACCATCACGTCCGGCTCGACCGTCACGCCATAGTCATTGCGTGACTCATCGACCGCCAAGCCGGCATAGCCATTGGCAAACAGGATGGCGCCGCCGATCGAGCCACCCTGGCTGTCGGAGGCAGAATTTCGCACTCGATTGCTGGTCAGGCCATCGGCGGTGAAGCCGGGCACGCGCAGGTCGCTGGCGCGGCGCGCCGACGCATCGGCATGCCAGGCGAAACCACTGCCGCCGCCTTCCAGCAATAGGGCGCCGTTGCGTTCGTCAGCAGCGCCGCCCAGGCGCAACTCGGCCGCGCCTCTCAAGCCGGCCTGTGCCTGCCGCGGAATACGGTTATCTATTGTGTTGACCACGCCGCCGATCGCGTTGCCGCCATACAGCAAGGCGGAAGCGCCGCGCAGCACTTCGATGCGCTCGATTACCAGGGGATCCAGCGGCACGGCATGGTCAAAGCTGAGGCTGGAAGCGTCGACCGAAGCGCCCGAATTGCTCAGCATGCGCACCCGGTCGCCGTCCAGACCGCGAATCGTTGGCCGGTTGCTGTTCGGGCCAAAGTAGCTTGACGACAGGCCCGGCAGACCATCCAGCGTTTCACCCAGAGTCGCGCCGCGGCGCAGGATCAGCGCGTCGCCCTCCAGCATATTGCTGGGCTGGGCGAGGTCCTGATTGCGCAGCGGGTTGCCGGTCAGCACAACCCTACCCAGTTTTTCATTGGCGTCCGGCTGGACCGCTTCTATTGATTGAGCTTTGCAAATCAATGGCAGGCAAAGCAGGCTGGCGCCCAGGGCCAAGGCCCGCGGCGAAAAAATATTGGAACTCATCGATATCTCCGGCAGCGCCCCCGGCATTCTCGATGCAGGGTGGCGCAGGCATGAACTGACTCGAGCGGCAAGCCCGAGGCTGACTAGCGGAAGTTCAGGCCGCCTGCGGGGGGCCGCGCGCGCCGCGCTTCCAATGGCCGGCGGGCGAGCTGTTCACCCAAGACAGGGCTGCAGCCAGCAAGGGTACCGCCGCCGCAATGTCGACCAAGAATTGGCCGCCGGGCGCATGGTCCTGGCTGAGTTGGTCGAACAGCAGGCAGTACAGATCACCGCTTTGATGCCCCCAGCTGTCGAGCGTCGAAGCCGTGGTCGAGGCGGCCATGTCGCCGTCATGCAGGTGGGCATGACGGTGTGCATGGCCCAGGGTTTGAAAGCTCAGCAAGGCCAGCGCAAACCAGCAGGCCAACCAGAACTGGCGGGCGAATGCTGGGTTGGGGCGGGGTGACTTGACCATGACGGGGCTGATTCTAGTGGCGGATCAAGTCAGCCCGATGAAAGCGGCTGACTTGTCGTCTCGCCAAGCCGGCGTGAGGTGCTCGAGATGACCGAAAAGTAGGTCGAGAGCCTGGGAGCTCGATGCGAAGGCTGCTGGTCTGGACCTGCTAGCGCTTGCTCACCGGCCCGAGATAGGTCGAGTCCGAGGTCGGGCCGAGCTTGAAGCCGTCGATATTGGCCCGCATGGCCGCGACTTGGGTCTGCTGGAACAGCATCACGAAGGGGCTGCTGTTGCGGAATTCGGCCTGTATCGCCTGGTATTGCCTGGCGCGCTTGACCGGATCGCGCTCCAGCAAGGCCGCATCCGCCTTGGCGGTCAGTTCCGGAATCGCCCAGGCGTTGCGCCAGGTGAGTGGTTTGAGCCTGGCTTCATCGCTGTTGTCGGGGTTGCGAGCAAACACATCGGCATTGGTATGCGGGTCCCAGTAATCGGCGGCCCATTCGCCGATGTAGATGTCATGCTTGCGCGCCCGGTATTTGGTCAGGGTCTGCTTGCCGTCACCGGGGATGATCTCGATTTCGATGCCGGCGCGCTTGGCGGTCTGCTGGATCGCCTCGGCGATGCCCTGCACCGGCTGCGCCGAGCGGGTGTCCATCGTCACCTTGAAGCCGCCCGCCAGCCCTGCCTTGGCCAGCAGCGCCTTGGCCTTGTCCAGGTCGTACTTGAACGGCTTGTCGCTGCTGGCGCCGAGCAGTCCCAGCGGCAGAAAGTTCTGGTGCACCACACCGATGTCCTTGATCAGGGTGGCGCCGATCGCGTCGTAGTCGACCAGCCATTTGAACGCCTCGCGCACCTCTGGCTTGGCCAGATTCGGATTCTTCTGGTTCAGCCCCAGGTAAGCGACCGTGCCCTTGGGCCGGGACTCCAGCTTGATGTCCTTGTTGCCGGCCATGGCCGCCAGGTCTTGCGGCGCGAGATTGCGGGCGATGTCGACATCACCCTTCTCCAGCAGCAAGCGCTGTGTGGCGGCCTCCTTCACATGGCGGTAGATGATGCGGGCCAGCGCCGGCTTCGGGCCAACAAAAACTTCGTTGCGGTCGAGCACCAGGATCTCGTTGGCGCGCCATTCGCGCAGCTTCCAGGGGCCGGATCCGGCATGGTTGCTCTTCAGCCAGGCAGCGCCCATATCGCCGTTCTGTGCCTTGCTCAACAGCAGCTTCATGTCGACAGCCGAGGCGACATTGGCGGTCAGGCAGTTCAGCACGAAGCTAGGCGCAAAAGCCTTGTCGGTTTCGATCGTCAGCGTCAGCGGCCCGGTCTGCTTGACCTTGTCAGCCACATTGGCCTTGCTCCAGCCGAACTGGGTCAGGATGAAGGCGGGCGTCTTGTCGAGCAGCACCGCACGTTGCAGAGAAAAGACCATTTCCTCGGCGCCCAGCGGGTTGCCAGAGGCGAACTTCAGACCGGGACGCAGCTCGAAGCTGAAGGTCTTGCCGTCCTTGGAAACCGTCCATTTGCCGGCGAGCATGCCGCTCAGCTTTGATGGGTCGCTGACCTCGAATTGCATCAGGCGCTGATAGCTGTTGCCGATGATCTCGCCGCCCGAGATCTCGAACGATTCGGCCGGGTCGAGCGTGATGATGTCGTCAAAGGCCAGGGCCTGCACCAGCGTGTCCTTCGGTGTCAGCGCCAGGGCATTGAAACTGCACAGCAAGGTGATGGCGATTGTGGCGCGTCGGGTGAAATCGAATCGGGTCATGCGTAGCCTCCTTATTGACCGCGCATTGTCCGACAGATGGCGGCTAAGCCGACCCGGCATCAATCGCCGCGATTGTGGCCGCCGGAGAAGGCCGCGCTGACCGATTTGACGACTTCGCCGACGCTGTGGCCCGCGCCACCATGGCTTGACTGACCGAGCTGGCGCAGCTTTTCAAGGCAATCGAGGCGCGCCATCTCGTCCATGCTGTCGATGCCGCCGAGCAAGGTCGCGTGCACCGGTGCAAAGCCGACAAAACCGAGCACATTGCGCTCCAGCGACTTGACGCTGTGGGCACGGAAGAACCAGCGGTAAAGCAGGGTCGGCATGCCCATCGTGACCAGCACATGGGCCGAGCGGCCACTGAGGCTTTTTTGTCCGAACGGGTTGGCGCCGCCCTTCTTGAAAGCGAATCCCGGCCGCGCCACCTGCTCCAGAAAACCCTTCAGCAGCGCCGGCATGTCGCCCAGCCAGAGCGGAAAAATGATCAGCAGATGCTGGCACCATTCGATCGCCTGCTGGGCAGGCAGCAACTCCGGCGGCAACTCGCCATGCTCCCATTCAGCTTGCGAGCGCAACAGCGGGAAGTTCAACGCCGCCACGTCGATTTCGCGCAATTCATGCCCGCCCTGTGCTGCGCCGTCCATATAGGCTTGTGCCAGGGCATGGCAGAAATGCGGCGCCGCCGAATCAGGATGACCTTGAAGAATCAGAATACGCATGCCGGCCCCTTGCTGCTGAGGCCGCCATCTTGGGGGCAATACCGGGCGCGGGATTGAGAACCGTCAGAACGCGACCTGCTTCGGCCAGCGTCGGCACATTCGGCAGTTGCGGGCTGCGCTTGGCCGATGTGACGGCCAAGGCGGCCAGCTTGCCGGTGTAGACGTACTGCAGCGAGCTGCCTAGCACTGGCGAGCCGCTGGGCGGAAAGGGCATGACGAAGTGGATCGGCTTGGACGGGTAGGCTTCCTGGGCCATGACGGGCAGGGCCAGCGTGGCCATGGCCAGCAGCTGTGGTCAGTCAATGGCTGCCGGGGCGGGCAGTGGCGCGCAAGGGCGGCAGATCGTCTTTCAACAATTCCAGGCCGCGCTTGAGCATCTGGTCATAGCGCAGCCGTTCGGCTTGGCGCTCGGCCTCGGGCCAGACCGAAAATCCGGCGCCGGTCTTCATGCCCAGGCGTCCTGCGGCCACATGACCACGCAGCAGGGCCGAGGGCTCGGTGGCATTGCTCAGGCTCGGGTACATCGAGGCGGCGGCGGCGCAATGCACGTCGAGACCGGCATGGTCCCGTTGCAGCACCGGCCCGGCCGCCAGAAACCGGAAACCAAAACCGAAACGCACCGCCGCGTCGACATCTTCGGCGGTGGCCACACCCTCATCGATCAGCGCAAAGGCCTCTCGCGCCAAGGCATGCTGCAGCCGGTTGGCAAGAAAGCCGGGCTTGTCCTTGCGCACCAGAACCGGCACCAGACCGCAGTCGCGCATCGCGTCGCAAAGTGCTTCAGCACCGGCCAATTCGCTACGCGGACCGAGCACGACTTCGACCAGCGGCACCAGATGCGCCGGCATGAAGAAATGCAGGCCATACATGCGCTGCTGGCTCGCAAGCCCTTCGGCAATTGCGCTGATCGGGAAGCTCGAGCTGTTGCTGGTCAAGACGCAGTCAGGCCGCGCCAGCCGTTCCAGTTCGGCAAACAAGGGTTGCTTCAGCGCCAGCTGTTCAGGAATGCATTCGATCACCAGGTCGATCGCCGGCCAGTCGACCTCGGCCAGATCGGCGGCCAGGCCAAGGCTTTCAGCCCGTTGCGCCAGACCGACATCGCCGAGGCGTTCGGCCACATGGCTGCGGATGCCGGCGCGCCTTGCGGCATCGCGCTCGACCACGGTGACGACAAAGCCGCCGCGCGTCAGCACCACCGCGACATCGGCGCCCATCGTTCCACCACCGACGATCACGGCCTTGGCGCCGATTACTGTCTTGTTCGATTCACTCATGTCCGCTTTCTTGCTTTGAAGGTCGCCGAGTCTAGAAACTCCCGGTGCGTACGTCAATTCAGGAATTGATCACTGACGTGATCAATTCGATGGTCGCGCCCGGGGCTTGATCGACCGCTTGCTCGGCCACAATCGCTGATCCAAAAAGGTGAACCCAGTGCATTTCTACCAACCCTCCCAAGGCCACCGCCTGCCCCATGACCCGTTCAACGCGATCGTCGGCCCGCGCCCGATCGGCTGGATTTCCTCGCAAAGCAGCGACGGCCTGTTGAACCTGGCACCTTACAGCTTTTTCAACGCCTTCAACTACACGCCGCCATTGATTGGTTTTTCCAGCATTGGCTACAAGGACACGGTGCGCAATATCGAACAAACCGGCGAGTTCGTCTGGAATCTGGTGACGCGCGACCTGGCCGAAGCGATGAACCTGAGCTGCGCCGCAGTGGCGCCGGAAGTGAATGAATTCGAGCTCGCCGGGCTGACGCCAAAGGCCTCAAGCCTGGTCAAGCCGCCGCGCGTGGCCGATTGCCCGGTGGCGTTCGAATGCAAACTCAGCCAAATGATCCGCTTGCGCGGTGCCAACGGCTTGGAGATCGACAGTTGGCTGGTGCTGGGCGAAGTCATCGGCGTGCATATCGCAGAAAACCTGCTGATCGACGGCGTTTACGACACCGCCGCAGCCCACCCGGTGCTGCGTGGCGGCGGTCCTGCCGACTATTTCGAAATCGACATCGCCCAGCGCTTCCGGATGTTCAGGCCGCGTTAGCGGCGAACAGCCGCCGGCGCAGCGGCCACAGCAGGTTCAAGGCCAGACCGCCCAGCACCAGGGCAGCGGCAAGCAACTTCCAGCCTGGCAGACTCTCGCCCAGGATCCAGGCTGCCGTACTCATGCCGATGACAGGCACAGCCAAGGACATCGGCACGACCGTGGCGGCCGCATGGCGCGATAGCAACCAGCCCCAGATGCCGTAGCCGAGCAGGGCATTGCCCAGCGACTGCGACAGCACCGATCCCCAGGTCATCAAATCGGCTTGACGCAAGGCCTGCGCGACGACGGCCGGGCCCTCGAACAACAGCGACAGCAGCAGCAGCGGCGGCACGGCATAGGCGCTGGTCCAGACCACATAAGCCAGCATATTGACGCGGCCGGCGCTCTTCACCACCAGGTTCGCACTGGCCCAGCAAAAGGCCGCAGCCAGGATCAGCAACAGGCCCAAAACGGTGACGCTGCCGTCGGTATGCACGACGATCACCGCAATGCCCGAGGCGGCCAGCAGCAAGGCCAGCCATTGATAGGCCTGCACGCGCTCCCGGCTGATCCGCCTTGCCAGCATCAGCGTGAAAAAGACTTGCGCCTGCAGCACCAGCGATGCCAGGCCGGGCGAAATATGTCCGCGCAGGGCCAGGAACAAAAGCCCGAATTGCGCCGCGCTCAGCACCCCATAGCTGGCCAGATTGCGCCAGGGCAGGTCGGGCCTGGGCAGAAAAAATATCGCCGGCAGCAGCGCGAAGACAAAGCGTAGGCAGGCAAAAAGCAGCGGTGGCAGCGAATCCAGGCCAAAGCGGATGATGACGAAATTGCTGCCCCAGATGGCGACAACCAGCATCGCCAGCAGGAAATGATTCAGCGGTAATCGGGCAGTCATTTTGAGCCGGTCATGGCAGCAATCTGAGGGCGGCAATCGCCAGCCAGCCGAGGATGAAATTGGTCGACATCAGGAGATGGATCTGACCGGCAGCCCGCGCCGCTTCCGGCCATTGCGCGGCTTCGACGGCACGCTTGAATTTGCGAAATCCGGCGAAATAGACATGGCCGAAGAGCAGCATCATCAGCAAACCCAGGCCCAGCATCAGCGTCCAGCCGAGCGGCACAGCACCGGTTCCGGTGGCGGCCCTGGCAGCCCGGAAAGCGCTGCTGTACATATGCGAGCCGGTCGCCAGCAAGGCTGCGATCGCCCCCACGACCAGCAGGAAGAAGCGCTGCCAAACCACCACCATCAGCTTGGCGCGCGGCTGCGGTTGCAGCACCGCGATAGCCGCGGGGCGCAGGGCCAGCAGCATGAAGGTCATGCCGCCCATCCAGATGATGGCGGCCACCAGGTGGATCAATTTGAATGCGTTGTACATGGCGGTCAGGCGGTCGAAAGGAAGGTCGATTGTGGCTTCCCGGCGAAGTCGATGCCCTCGTTGCCGCTGGAATGACATCTATCAAGGTCGGTTTGAAGCCGGCCGCACAAACTGGCATGGACTTGCGCAAGCGCCCAAACCCGAGGATCTGGATGAAAAATTACAAAGCCGACGTCTTGATCATTGGTGCCGGCGGCGGCGGTCTGAGGGCCGCGATTGCGGTGGCCCAAAGCGACCCGGGTCTGAGCATCGCGCTGGTCTCAAAGGTCTATCCGATGCGCAGCCACACGGTGGCAGCCGAAGGCGGCGCGGCAGCGGTGACGCAAGCCCATGACAGCCTCGAAGCCCATTTTCACGACACTGTGGCCGGCGGCGATTGGCTCTGCGAACAGGATGTGGTCGAGTATTTCGTCGCCCATGCGCATGAGGAAATGGTGCAGATGGACCATTGGGGCTGCCCCTGGAGCCGCAAGGAAGACGGCCATGCGAATGTGCGCGCCTTTGGCGGCATGCAGATCGAGCGCACCTGGTTCGCTGCCGACAAGACTGGTTTCCACATGCTGCACACGCTATTCCAGACCTCGATCCAATACCCGTCGATCAAGCGCTTTGACGAGTATTTCTGCGTTGACCTGGTCGAGGGCGAAGGCCGCGTCCAGGGCGCTGTCGTGATCGAAATTGCCAGCGGCGAGTTCACCCTGATCCAGGCCAAGGCGGTGATCATCGCCACCGGCGGCGCCGGCCGGGTGTTCCGTGAGAACACCAATGGCGGCATCGTCACCGGCGACGGCATGGCCTTGGCTTACCGGCATGGCGTGCCGCTGCGCGACATGGAATTCGTCCAGTACCACCCGACCTGCATGCCCGGCACCGGCCTCTTGTTCACCGAAGCCTGCCGCGGCGAAGGTGGTTTTCTGATCAACAAGGACGGTTATCGCTACTTGCAGGACTATGGACTCGGGCCGGC
>CAMDHE010000123.1 GCA_945898095.1 Roseateles toxinivorans
TGTCGGCTTTCACATGGCTGCCTTTGAAGTGCAGATTCAGCGGCACCAGGGTAAAACCTTTCTGTTCGGTCTTGCCGATCAGGCGCCGGATCTCGTCCTTTTTCATCAGGAGCTTCTTGGTCCGGTCGGCCAAGGGGTTCACATGGGTCGACGCATTGCCCAGGGGGTTGATGCGGCAGCCGATCAGGAACAACTCGCCGCCCTTGATCATCACGTAGCCATCGGTCAGCTGGACCTGGCCGGCGCGGATCGCCTTGACTTCCCAGCCTTCGAGCACGATGCCGGCTTCGAAACGTTCTTCGATGAAATAGTCGTAACGGGCGCGGCGGTTTTCGGCGATGGACATGGATGCGGTTTCAAGGCGATGCTCGCCAATACAATCGGTCCATTGTATGAAACATGTCAAAAAATCAGTTCTGCTTTGCTATTCAGCGCGCGAGATGTACGAGTTGGTGACCGATGTCGGGCGCTATCCTGAGTTTTTGCCCTGGTGCGAACGTGCCGAATTGTTCGAAGCTCATGCCGGCGGCGTCACCGCGCGGCTGTCACTGGCCTATGCCGGTGTGCGCCATGCCTTCACCACGCGCAACCTCAACGAGACCGACCGCAGCGTCAGCATCAAGCTGGTTGATGGGCCGTTCTCACAACTCGACGGCTTCTGGCAGTTCCTGCCTCTGGGCAAGGCCGCCACAGCTGAAACCGGCGCTTGCAAAATCGAATTCGAGCTGAGCTACGCCTTCTCGAATCGCGCCTTGGAGGCCGTGATCAGCCCGGTTTTCGACCGCATTGCCAGCACCTTTGTCGAAAGCTTCGTCAAGCGCGCCGAATCGGTCCATGGCCTGCGCTGAAGCGACTGAGCCGACGACGCTCAACATCGAGTTGGTCTGGAGCCCGCAAGCCGGCACCGTCCAACATGCCAGTCTGAAGGTTGAGGTCGGCTGCACGGTCATCCAGGCTTTGCAGGCCTGCCCCGCGTTCGCCGACCAGTTGCCGCGTCTACCTTTGCTGAAAATCGGCGTCTGGGGCCGGCTTCGGCCGCTCGACACCTGTTTGCGCGAGCGCGACCGGATCGAGGTCTACCGGCCGTTGACCGTCGACCCCAAGGAAGCCCGGCGGCTGCGTTATCGCAACCGGGGCGAGCGGATCGTGTCGAGGCACCGGCCGCTGGCTGGCAAGACCAGCAAGTAAGTTCTCGGCCAGGTCTCCGCTCAGGCAACTGCCGAGTCTGGGCTGCAGCGGGCTTCCGTATAATGCCGCTTTGCGATTGGAGCCCCTCTCATGCGCCTACTCGGAAAAGCGCTCACCTTCGACGATGTGTTGTTGGTGCCAGCGTTCTCCCAGGTGTTGCCTCGCGACACCAGTCTTGCCACCCGACTTTCCCGCAATATTCGCTTGAACCTGCCGCTGGTGTCAGCGGCCATGGACACAGTGACTGAAGCACGCCTGGCCATCGCCATCGCGCAGGAAGGCGGCATCGGTATCGTTCACAAGAATCTCAGCGCCAGGCAGCAGGCGATTGAAGTCGCTCGCGTCAAGCGCTACGAATCGGGTGTAGTGCTCGATCCGTTCACCACCACGCTGGACGCTACTGTGCGCGATGTGGTCGAGCTCTCGCGTCTGCACGGCGTTTCCGGTTTTCCTGTGCTCGACGGCCGGCGCGTGGTTGGCATCGTCACCGGCCGTGACCTGCGCTTCGAAACCCGCTTGGACCTGCCGGTGCGCGACATGATGACGCCGGCGTCCCGCCTCATCACCGTCAGGGAAGGGGCGTCGCTCGAAGAGGCCAAGGCGCTGATGCACAAGCACAAGCTTGAGCGCGTCGTCGTCGTCAATGCAGCATTCGAATTGCGCGGGCTGATGACGGTCAAGGACATCACCAAGCAGACCAGCTTCCCTAATGCCGCACGCGATGCCCAGGGCAAATTGCGGGTCGGCGCCGCAGTCGGTTTTGGCGACGACACCGAAGAGCGGGTGCAGTTACTGGTCAAGGCTGGCGTCGACGTGCTGATCGTCGACACCGCCCATGGCCACAGCGCTGGCGTGCTTGAGCGCGTGCGCTGGATCAAACAGAATTTCCCTGGCGTCGATGTCATCGGCGGCAATATCGCCACCGGTGCGGCGGCGCTGGCGCTGGTCGAAGCCGGGGCTGACGGGGTCAAGGTCGGCATCGGCCCTGGCTCGATCTGCACCACCCGCATCGTTGCCGGTGTCGGTGTGCCGCAGATCACCGCGATCGACAATGTCGCCACTGCGCTGCGCGGTACCGGCGTACCGGTGATCGCTGATGGCGGTGTGCGCTTTTCTGGCGATCTGGCCAAGGCGATTGCCGCTGGCGCCGATTGCGTGATGATGGGCGGCGCTTTCGCCGGCACCGAAGAGTCGCCTGGTGATTTGATCCTGTATCAGGGGCGCACTTACAAAGGTTATCGCGGCATGGGTTCGCTGGGCGCGATGGCGCAAGGCTCGGCCGACCGCTATTTCCAGGACACCGCGGCCAACAATCCGAACACGTCCAAGCTGGTGCCCGAGGGCATCGAAGGCCAGGTGCCATACAAGGGCTCGGTCGTGCAGGTGATCTTCCAGATGGCTGGTGGCCTGAAGGCGTCGATGCATTACTGCGGTTGCGCCACGATCGCCGAGATGCAGGACAAGGCTGAGTTCGTCGAGATTACCTCGGCGGGCATGAAAGAAAGTCATGTCCACGATGTTCAGATCACCAAGGAATCGCCGAATTACCGTTCCGAGTAACTCGAGCTGCGCCGGGGCCGGCAATTTTTCGAGGGGCTGCGGCCCCTTCTTCCAATGTTCAAGGAATGGATTTGAGCGAGTTCGGAACCACGGCTGACTCGAGCCGCCCGCCCAGGGCAGCCGGCATGGCTTTCATCATGGTGGCGGTGCTGATCGACATGATCTCGATCGGCTTGATCATTCCGGTCTTGCCGCCGCTGGTCGGCACCTTTACCGCCAGCCAGGCTGACCATGCTTTCTGGTTCGGCGCGGTCGCCTTCTCGTTCGGCATCGCCAATTTCTTTGGTTCGCCGATCCTCGGTGCTCTGTCCGATCACTTCGGTCGCCGACCCGTCATGCTGATCGGCTTTTGCGGTCTGGCCCTGAGTTTTTTCGTCACCGCGCTGGCCACTGCGCTCTGGATGCTGATCGCCGTGCGCTTGTTCAGCGGCGCGATGCAGGCCAATGCGGCAGTTGCCAACGCCTATGTCGCCGACATTTCGGCCCCGCATGAGCGTGCCAAACGCTTCGGCATGCTTGGCGCCGCCTTCGGCCTGGGCTTCATGCTGGGGCCGGTGGTTGGCGGCCTGCTCGGCGCGATCGATCTGCATCTGCCTTTCTATGTGGCCGGCGGCCTGTCCTTGATCAACCTCTGCTATGGCTATTTCGTCCTGCCCGAATCGCTGCAGCCAGAACATCGCAGGCGTTTCGACTGGCGCTCAGCGAACCCGGTCAGTGCTCTGAAAAAGCTCGGTAATTTGAAAGGTGTCGGGCCGCTGATGCTGGTGATCGGTCTGGCCAGCCTGTCGCAGTTCGTGCTGCATACCAGTTGGGTGCTTTACACCCACTTCAAGTTCGGCTGGGGCCCGCTGGAAAACGGTTTGTCGCTGTTTGCGATCGGCTCGATGGCGGTGCTGGTGCAGGGCTTCTTGCTGCCGCGCCTGTTGAAGCTTTTCAGCCCGCAAAGGTTGGTTGTGCTTGGGCTGATCTCCAGCACCATCGCCAATTTCTTCTGGGGTGTAGCGAGCAGTGGTTGGATGATGTATGCGGTCATCGGCTTCAATCTGCTCGGCTTTGCTGCCAATGCGGCGATTCAGAGCTTGATCGCCAACGCTGCCGACCCCAGCACGCAAGGCGAGACGATGGGCGCGGTGGCTTCCTTGAACAGCCTGATGGCGGTGATTGCGCCGATCATCGGTGCTGCGCTGCTGAGCCTGGCTTCGGGTCTGCCCAAAGGCGACTGGCGCATCGGCGCGCCGTTCTACTTTTGCGCGCTGCTGCAAGCAATGGCGCTGTACTTTGGCTGGCGGCATTTCAAACGCGCGCGCCTCGTCGTGGCTGCGCCAGCTTCCTCATTCAACTGACATTACCGCTTCTTGCCCGATGTCCCGCAAGGAATAAATCAAATGCATGACAAAGTCCTGATCCTCGATTTCGGCTCCCAGGTGACCCAGTTGATCGCACGCCGCGTGCGCGAAGCTGCAGTGTTCTGCGAGATCCATCCCAGCGATGTGTCGGACCAGTTCATCCGCGACTTCGCGCCCAAGGCCATCATCCTGTCGGGCAGCCATGCCTCGACTTACGAAGACCATGAATTGCGCGCGCCGCAAGCGGTCTGGGACCTGGGCGTGCCAGTGCTGGGTATCTGCTACGGCATGCAAACGATGGCGGTGCAACTCGGCGGGCGTGTCGAGTGGAGCGACCACCGTGAATTCGGCTATGCCGAGGTGCGCGCTCATGGCCATACCAAGCTGCTGGAGGCCATCCAGGACCATGCCACGCCGGAAGGCCATGGCATGCTGAAGGTCTGGATGAGCCATGGCGACAAAGTTGCCCAGTTGCCGCCCGGCTTCAAACTGATGGCATCGACGCCGAGCTGCCCGATCGCCGGCATGGCCAATGAAGAGAAGGGCTATTACGCCCTGCAATTCCACCCAGAAGTGACACATACCTTGCAGGGCCAGGCGATGCTGACGCGCTTTGTGCGCGAGATCGCCGGCTGCCGCGGCGACTGGGTGATGGGCGACTATGTGGCCGAGGCCGTGGCCAGGATCCGCGAACAGGTCGGCGACGAAGAAGTGATCCTCGGCTTGTCGGGCGGCGTCGATTCATCGGTCGCCGCGGCGCTGATCCACCGCGCGATCGGCGACCAACTGACCTGCGTCTTCGTCGACCATGGCCTGCTGCGCCTGAATGAAGGCCAGATGGTGATGGATATGTTCGCCGGCAAGCTGCACGCCAAGGTCGTTCATGTCGAAGCCGCTGCGCAGTTCCTCGGCCACCTCGTCGGCGTCACCGATCCGGAAGCCAAACGCAAGATCATCGGGCGCGAATTCGTCGAAGTCTTCAAGGCCGAAGCCGCCAAACTTAAAGCCGCACATGAGGACGTCAAAGGGGCGAAATGGCTGGCCCAGGGCACCATCTACCCCGATGTGGTCGAGAGCGGCGGCACCAAGAGCAAGAAGGCCACGATCAAGAGCCACCACAACGTCGGCGGCCTGCCCGAGCAGCTCGGGCTCAAACTGCTCGAGCCGCTGCGCGAATTGTTCAAGGACGAGGTCCGCGCTTTGGGCGAGGCCTTGGGCCTGCCGCATGAAATGGTCCATCGCCACCCGTTCCCCGGCCCAGGGCTGGGGGTGCGCATCCTCGGCGAAGTCAAGCCCGAATATGCCGACCTGCTGCGCCGTGCCGACGCGATCTTCATCGAAGAGCTGCGCGGCTGGCAGGACGCCGCGACCGGCAAGAACTGGTACGAACTGACCAGCCAGGCCTTCACCGTATTTTTGCCGGTCAAGAGCGTCGGCGTGATGGGTGACGGCCGCACCTATGAGTATGTGGTGGCCCTGCGCGCCGTGCAGACCAGCGACTTCATGACCGCCGACTGGGCCGAACTGCCCTATGGCCTGCTGCGCAAAGTCTCCGGCCGCATCATCAACGAAGTCCGCGGTATCAACCGCGTTGCCTACGACGTTTCGTCGAAGCCGCCGGCGACGATTGAGTGGGAATGATTCGGCGTCTTTCGGGGTCTATCGAGATCTATCGAAATTTGATGCTAAGTGCTTGTCCCATATAGAAAACATGGTCGGCGCACTCCCTTCGAAGGTGTCGTGTCGGTCTTTGGGTCGACTGAGCTGATTTGGGTTCAATTTTGCTGTGCAGCAAATATTGCATTCTTACGGAATATTCTATACAGTTCCCTCATTCGCTGTACAGCGAATAATCCATGAGGCATGGTCGTGAACACATCTGAAGTCGAGAGCGCGTTGATCGCTGAACTCCTGGAAGCCCTGCGGGCCCTCCCGGACGTGACGGCCGATCTCGCGTGCCAGGGCGACTCTGGCGTACAGGCCGTAGTGAACGACGTGTCGGTCTCGATGCAGGTTGCCGGGCGTCCCTTGGCACTGCTGGTCGGGATCCGAAAGGCGCTCTATCCGCGGGATGTCCGGCAGGTACTTTGGCAGATCCGGGATGCAGCGTCGCGGCGCACTGGCGATGCCGGCGCAGTAGGTACCTTGCCGCTGCTCGCGGCCGAATCGATCTCACCGGGCGCCAAGGACCTGCTGAAAGCGGAGCGGGTCGGCTATTTCGACGCCGGCGGCAGCCTGTACCTCCCGGCACCGGGGGCGCTCTTCTTCGTGGACAAGCCGCCGTCGAAGTCGACCGCCCGGGCCATCCGTTCGCTGTTTTCCGGGCGCCGCGCTCATGTGCTGCACGGCCTGCTTATGCGTCGCGAGGACTGGCTGGGTGTGACCGAGCTGGCCGAGGACGTCTCGGCATCCCCGTCGACGGTGTCGATGGTTTTGACCGAACTGGAACGACTCGACTGGCTGGATTCACGGGGGCAGGGGCCGGGCAAGCAACGGCGTGTGAGTCAGCCTGCGGCACTGCTGGATGCCTGGGCCACGAGCCTGAAGCAGCAACCGGCTGAGGCGATGCGCAGGTTCTTCGTTCCTTCCATGAAGGTCGACGCCCTGGCCGCAGGACTCGATGGTGTGTGTTCATCGCGTGGGATCGAATACGCGGTCACCCACGAAGCGGCTGCCCAGTGCTACGCCCCTTTTCTGTCGAACGTCTCGCAGGTTCGCATCCGCTTGCAGGCCGGTTCGGCCACCGAAGCTGCGCTGGGTGAGCTGGGCGTCCGCCCCGTCAGCGAGGGCGCGAATCTGGTGGTCATCGACGCCAAATCACCGGGGGATCTGCTATTCAAGCAGCGGGTGGACGGTGTCTGGCTGGCCAGCCCGATCCAGACCTACCTGGACCTCGTGCGCGCCGAGGGGCGTGCCAAGGAGTTGGCCGAGCACCTGCGCCGGACAAGGATCGGCTTCTGATGGTCAAGCCTTCCCACTTCGGCGGATACAGCGATGCCTACACCGTGGACTGCGAGCGTGTCCTCGTCACGCTGTTGCGCGGGCTGGGGCCCTGGAAGGGGTCAGTCTTCCTGGTCGGAGGTTTGACGCCGCGCTATTTGGTGCCCCAGCGTCCACCCGACGTGCCTGCCCACGCCGGCACGCTGGATGTCGACATCGTCATCGATCTCCAACTCCTGACCGACACCGACGCGTACCACTCGCTGGAGGACAACCTCAAGCGCATGGGGTTCGAGCGCGCTGTCAACGAACAGGGTTTGAAGCTTTCGTGGCGCTGGCAGACGCGGACCGAGCACGGGGCGCTGATGGTGCTGGAACTCTTGGCCGATGCGCCCCAGATTGCCGGGGGCCGGGTGCAGCCGTTGCCGACGGAAGGCACGATCTCGGCGCTCAACATTCCGCATTCGTCCATCGTTTTCGACCTGCATCAGGTCAGCGAGATCCGCGCGGAGCTGCTGGGCGAGAACGGCATGGCCACCGAACGCGTCAAGCATGCGGACATCGTCAGCTTCACCTGCCTGAAGGCCTTCGCGTTCGACCAACGTTTCGAGCGCAAGGACGCCCATGACCTGGTCTATTGCATCGAGCATGCCCCAGGCGGGCTCAGCGCCGTCGTCGCAGCCTTTCGCCAGGCGCTGGCCGGCACGCATTCGGCGGTCATCCGGGAAGGACTCGATGTCCTTAGGCGCCGATTCGCCAATGACGAGGCGACCGAGGGCTACCGCAAGGACGGGCCGGTTTCGGTGGCCAAGTTCGAGCTTGGTGAAGGGCCGGAGCCTGAACTCCGCGAGGCCAGGGTGCTCCGGCAGCGCCAGGCCAGTGATCTCATCGACCGGCTGCTCGCCGGCATCGGGTAGCGGACATGTCGATCGAGTGCCTGTCCATGCGCGATGCCCGGACGGGGGCTCGATCCGAGCTGCCCGAGTGCCCGCTTGCAAAGGTGTGTGCCCTTTGGAAGGCAGCATGATCAGCGTCGCGATGTCGTTGGTCTTGGCTGGCGAACAACTTGCGGTGTACTTTTCGTGGGAGCGAATTTCTTTGACCTGAAGGTGGTGATCGCAGAGGGACCTGGCATTCACTGGTTGGAAAAGTATCAGGTTGCTCATGAACTGCGGCTCGACCCGAGCTTATGCAAACTGAAGTTCGATCTTGCCAGCGCGGCGGAGCACCGGGCCGATCACGATCTTCACATCGTGCCCCAGCCTGGCTACCAACTCCAGCAGTTTGGCTTCGCTGATGCCGCGGAATTGACCGCGTGTGATGCGTGAGACCTTGGACTGGTCGATGCACAGCAAGGTTGCGGCATCCTCTTGCGTCAAGCGCCGCGCCTTGATTGCGCGCGAAATTTCACTCGCAAGCCTGGATTTGCGCTGCATCTCAGCTGCGTTTGCGTATCCAAGGTCTGCATAAACGCCGCTCGATGAGGGGTTGAACCATGAATACATGGCTCAACCGGGGCGCATCCGGCGGCCTGGCAGGGGCCTGGAGACAGAAGCGAAGCAGCCAACAGCCGATTCACCCAACAGCCTCAGACACAGAAATCCTGACGGCCCCCGCTGCAGTCTTGAAGAGCGCCTCGGCCTGAAGGCATCAAGCTCACTTGCGCTACTCGGCGAGCGTCTCGATAGCAACCCGGCATCATCGTTCCAACGCCAGCAAGCTCACCTGCGCTCGAAGTCGCGCGCCGCCTTGACGATCGGCTTGGCCCAGCCCGGTGTGCGCTGCAAGTCCTGCAGCGCCTGCGGATAGACCACCCGGCCCGAGCGGACGTGCAAGACCAGCGCCGGGTCTGGAACCGGGCTGCCCACCGCAGCTTCGACGCTGTTGTCGTACAGCTTCAGCTCGCTCAGATGCGGCATCAGCGAGATCAGGTTCAGCGGCGCTTGCACCCAGCGCTCGCGGATCTTGGCCTCGGGGATGTCGTGGCCACCGGCGGCCACGCGGACTGCCACCCGTGCGATGTGTTGCTCGGCCGAGGCCAGGCTGCAGAACCACATCAGCACGTCGTGCGTGCGGCTACGGCGATTTTCTGCAGCATGGTCCTGCCGCCCAGCGTGGTCTCGAAGGCGTGGCTGTGGCCGGCAGCAAGGGATGCTCTGCATAACTCAACGCGAGTGTGTGCAGCGCGGATCGGGATGGGATGCAAGGCGCGTTTTGCGGCCAATAGCGCGTGCTATTGGCAATAAATGCAACGCCGCAGACCGCCCGAGGCCGGGCTAGCACATGCCGTGAGGGGTTATGCAGAGCATCCCAAGGGCTTGGTCGAGCAGGTCCACGCCGTGCTGCCAGGCGCGTGCGTTGGCCTCGGCAGGCGCCAATGGCAAGCCGCTTTCGATCAAGAGGCGGGAAAAGGCGTCGGGGTTGAACCAGCTCAGGCCCGCCCTGCGCAACATGACGTTGCCGCCGATGGAGCTCTTGCCGGCGCCGTTGACGCCGGCATCGGGGTCAGTCGCTGCGGCCTGCGACGACCTCGCCGTTCAAACCCAAGGGTGCATCAAAGGCGCTGCGCAGGCGTTCGCCCGCGTCGGGCTGCTGCAGCACGGCCAACTCGCCGTCGAAGGCGCGGCTCAGGCTGTCGAGCTTGTCCTGGCTGTCGCGCTGCGCACGGGCGGCCTGTTCGGTGAGCAGGCGGTACTCCTGCAGCGACAGGATGACGGCTTCCGGCTGGTCGTGGTTGGTCATCAGCAAGCGGCCTGTGCTGCCCACGCAGCGCATGACGCCACGCCAACCCTCGCGCTTGACGTCAGACACCGGTTTGCGGGCAACTGCTGCAGGCCGGCTTCGGGGCCGGGCTGGACGTGAATGGCGGCGGTCATCAGGCCCCTCTACTGCGGTGACGGTGAATAACGAGCTAAGTGTCGCCTAAAAGTCAATTTTGGGTAGACGGGATAAATTGGCCAATAGTGCACAGTCGACCCAGCTTACCGACCTGGCCATTTCAGCGGCAGACTGCGCGACGAACACGCAGTCAGCGCCGGCCACGATCACTTGACTCTTGGCTGCAGGCGCGGCGTACACGACCCAACTTAGTTCGTTAAAAACGTGAATTGACTGCCAAGATGATGCCAATTAAGGTATATTTTCTATACCATGCCTTCTTTTGAATTCGACGCCGAAAAGAGCGACTCCAACCGCGCGAAACATGGCATCGATTTCCTTGAGGCCCAAAGCCTTTGGAATGACCCGATGCTTCTCGAGATTCCAGCAAAGACTGAAGATGAGCCGCAGTTTTTGGTGATCGGTCAAATTGAAGGGAGGCATTGGTCGGCGGTCATTACCTACCGTGGGTCCAATGTCCGATTGATATCCGTGCGTCGCGCACGCACAGAAGAGGTGGTGTTTTATGAAAGCTAAAAAGTTCGAGCAACAGTTTGACGACGACGTCGACATCACAGCTTCGTTGGACCTGTCTAAAGCCAAGCGCGTGCTGCAAGAGCACAAGCGTGTGAATGTCGATTTCCCAACCTGGATGATTGACTCACTGGATCGTGAAGCCAGCAGGCTAGGGGTTACAAGGCAATCTGTCATCAAGGTATGGCTTGCCGAGCGTCTTGAGGCGACCAGGTCTAACTTGCCGCTCCAACGCACTCGCTCAGGTGCCGTGCACCGCTGAGCTTCACCCTGAGCGAGTGCCCGTCCCTTGGCCTACGGACTGTTCATGCCCTGAACGGCGGCTATTGATACATGGCTTGCCATATGGGATAGTTTGCCATATACTTTGATATATGGCATCAAGCAAAACTCTCCCCCCTCGGCCTACCGCTCGTGTTGGCTGGAACAACCGCTCGCAGACGGTCACGATGCCACTCGAATTCCGGTTTCCGGATTCTGTTCGCGAGGTATTCATTCGTCGTGAGGGGGAAAGCGTCGTGCTGACGCCGCGTCCGACTGACTGGTCCAGCTTCTTCGCTTCCGGCCTGACGGTCTCGGCCGACTTCATGGCTGACGCTGAACGCCTGCCGATCCAGGAGCGCTCGTTTTGACGGCGCCACTCTTCATGCTGGACACCGACACCTGCATCTTCCTCATGCGCGGCGAGTCGCCCATGCTGGCGGTGAAAGTGCAGTCGGTTCCGCTGCAGCAGCAGGTGATGTCGGCCGTGACGTTTGCCGAGTTGACCTTTGGCGTGCAAGCCTCGGCCACAGCCAAGCGCAAGCGCAATCAAGCCGTGCTGGACGGCCTCGCGCTGCACCTGGCGGTCTTGGATTGGCCGCAAGAGGCGGCCCAGCACTACGCAGAAATCCGGATAGACCTGAAGCGTAGGGGGGCTCAGATCGGCGCCGCTGACCTGATGATTGCGGCGCACGCGCGGGCCATGGGGGCGATTGTCGTCACCAATAATGTGAAGGACTTCGGGCGTGTGAAGGGCCTGCAAGTCGAGAACTGGACCAAGTAGACCCAGACAGCGAACTTGACGGTGTAGACGGCTCGATAGGTGCTGCTCTGGGGATGCTCTGCATAACCCCTCACGGCTTGTGCTAGCCCGGCCTCGGGCGGTCTGCGGCGTTGCATTTATTGCCAATAGCACGCGCTATTGGCCGCAAACTGCGCCTTGCATCCCATCCCGATCCGCGCTGCACCCACTCGCGTGGAGTTATGCAAAGCATCCCTGACGGACTACGACTTCCTTGGAATTACGTCTATTTGGACATAATTTTGTCAATCGCATCCGCAATTGCCAGGTCGCGAGCTTCTACGGTCAATCGTTTAGCCCAGCCCAAGCTGCGCCTCCTATTGGCGTAGGCGCTGGGGTCATTGCCTGGAAGCGTTGAGGATGTTGAACTGCGGATCGACCGGTCTAGCCTGAAGTTCCAACGGATTTTCCTGGTCCGGTTGGCGCCAAGTCTTTGTCTTCATTCGTGAATTCCCCTTTTTTGGGGATTTTTTTGGTGTTGTTTTGTAGTCACTAAAATACTTGACAATTTATAAATTTTGTGAATAATTCTCCATAT
>CAMDHE010000124.1 GCA_945898095.1 Roseateles toxinivorans
TCGGTCTTCAGAAACGGTGCGCTGCTGGCCTGGCCTGCGCAGTTGATCAGCATGGCGATGGGCCCAAAGCGCGCGCGTGCGCTGTCAAACGCCGCGGCCACCTGGGCTGCATCTGACACGTCGGCGCAGACGCTGTGCAAGCGGTCTGCGGGCGCAGCCGTCAATTCCTGCACCAGTCCCGGCTTGCGCCCCAGCACCGTCACCTGGGCGCCGGCCGCGAGCAGTTGGAGGGCGATGGCCGCGCCGATGCCGCGCGTGCCACCCGTGACCAGCGCATGTCGCCCGGTGAAGTTTGTCGACATGGGGCTCAGTCTTCGGCCTTGCGCGGTGCCGCAGCAGCAGCGGTCTGGGCCTTTTCGCGCTGGAAGTTGGCCTCCATCTGCGTCTTGGCCGAGGCATAGGGTGCGGGCCAGTCCAGCGCCTTGTAGCCGATCTTGGCGGCTTCGGTCAGGGTCCAGGCCGGGTTCGCCAGATGCGGGCGCGCCACGGCGCATAAGTCGGCGCGACCGGCCGCAATGATGCTGTTGACATGGTCGGCTTCGCTGATCGCGCCCACGGCGATCGTGGCGATGCCGGCTTCCTGGCGGATGCGGTCGGCAAACGGGGTCTGGAACATGCGGCCATAGACCGGCTTTTCCAGCTTGCTCACCTGGCCGGCCGAGCAGTCGATCAGGTCTGCGCCCGCGGCCTTGAAAGCGCGCGCGATCTCCACCGCGTCGTCAGGTGTGATGCCGCCTTCGACCCAGTCCGTGGCCGAGATGCGCACTGACATCGGACGATCTTCCGGCCAGGCGGCGCGCACCGCGGCGAACACCTCCAGCGGGTAGCGCAGGCGCTTGTCCAGGCTGCCGCCATAGGCATCGCTGCGCTGGTTGGTGAGGGGCGAGATAAAGCTGGAGAGCAGGTAACCATGCGCACAATGCAGTTCCAGCCAGTCCACGCCGATCGCAGCGGCCGACTGCGTGCTGGCGACAAAGGCCGCGGTCACCTGGTCCATGTCGGCGCGCGTCATCTCGCGTGCGGTCTGGCTCACGCCCTTCAGATATTGCTGGGGCGAGGCCGAGATCAAGGGCCAGTTGTCCTCCACCAGCGGCTGGTCTATGCCCTCCCAAGCCAGGCGCGTCGAGCCCTTGGCGCCGGCATGGCCGATCTGCATGGCGAACTTGGCGTCGGAGTTGGCATGGACCCAATCGACGATGCGTTTCCAGGCCGTTGCATGTTCAGGCGCGTACAGGCCCGGGCAACCCGGGGTGATGCGCGCGTCGGCGCTGACGCAGGTCATCTCCGCAAAAACCATCGCAGCACCGCCGATGGCGCGAGCGCCCAGATGCACCAGGTGGTAGTCGCCGGCGACACCGTCGACGGCCTTGTACTGCGCCATCGGCGAGACGACGACGCGGTTCTTCAAAGTCAGGCTGCGCACCCTGTAGGGCGTGAACATGGGGGGCGGAGCCGCCTGGTCGGGCGCGATGGTGACGCCGGCGCGCTGCGCAAACCAGCGCTCGAATCCGCCCAGCCATTGGGCATCGCGCAGGCGCAGGTTCTCATGGCTGATGCGCTGGCTGCGCGTCAGCATCGAGTACATGAACTGCGGCGCTTCGAGCTGATCACAGTAGCGTTCACCGCAGACTTCGAACCAGGCCATGGCGTTCCAGGCCGCATTCTGCAAGCGCAACACGTCGATGTTGCGCAAGGCCTGATAGCCCGCCAGCACGGCCGGAATATGCTCGGGCCGGTCGCCGATTGCGCCGAACTGGCGCGTCAACTCGATCGAGTCCTCGATCGCCAGCTTGGTTCCCGAGCCGATGGCAAAGTGCGCCGTGTGCACGGCGTCGCCCATCAGCACAACATGGCTCTTGCCATTGAACAGCGACCATTGCTGGCACTTGACCTGCTGGAACTTCAGCCAGGCCGAGCCACGCAAATGTCGCGCATTCGTCATCAGGGCTTCGCCCTTCAGGTTTGCGGCGAACAGCTTTTCGCAGAAGGCGATGGACAGTGCCTGATCCGCCTGGTCCAGGCCATGGGCCAGCCAGACATGCTCGGGGCACTCGACGATGAAGGTCGTGGTGTTCTCGTCGAATTTGTAGATATGCGCCTGGAACCAGCCATGCTCGGTCTTCTCGAACAAGAAGGTGAAGGCCTCATAGTTCTTGTGCGTACCGAGCCAGATGTAGCGGTTCGGGCGCACCACGATCTCGGGTTTGAAGACATCCTCATAGCGCCCGCGGATGCCGGAGGCAATACCGTCGCTGGCAATGATGAGGTCGGCATCGGGATAGTCGCGGTCGGAGTCGGCGTGGGTTTCGAACACCAGCTTCACGCCCAGTTGTTCGCAGCGCCGCTGCAGGATGTTGAGCAGCTTCTTGCGCCCGATGCCGACAAAGCCGTGGCCTCCGGAGCGGATCACTTCGCCCTTGAATTCGAGTTCGATGTCGTCCCAGTGATTGAAGGAGCGCGCGATCTCGGCGGCAGTTACCGCGTCCCAGGCCTGCATATTGTCCATCGTGGCGTCTGAGAAAACCACGCCCCAGCCGAAGGTGTCATAGGGCTTGTTTTGCTCGACCACGGTGATGTCGTGGCTCGGGTTCTGGAGCTTCATCAGCAGGCCGAAGTAAAGGCCGGCCGGGCCGCCGCCAATGCAGACGATATTCATCCGGACTCCTGAAGGTAAAGGCCACGCCGGAAGCCCCGCAGCGGCCGCAAATTATTGTGTTCTAAATAGTTTAATCCTAAAATACTTTAGCGGTCGGCATCCGTCATGTCAACGGGGGAAAGCGTTCGTTGACAAAATTTGTTTCATGTTTAAACTATTTTTTATTGAATTAGATTTGCCACAAGGAAAGCCCATGGACAAGGAAGCCCGACTGAACGGCACCACCTCGGCCGAGCACCCCGAGGCGCTGCGCCTGTGGCTGCGCATGCTCACCTGCACCCAGCTGATCGAGACCGAGGTCAGGGCCGGGCTGCGCGACGACTTCGCCACGACCCTGCCGCGCTTTGACCTGCTGGCCCAGTTGGAGCGCTCACCCGGCGGGCTGAAGATGAACGAGTTGTCGCGCCGCATGATGGTCACGGGCGGCAACGTCACCGGCATCACCGACCAACTCGTGGCCGAAGGCCTGGTGCAGCGCGTGGCCGTTCCGGACGACCGCCGTGCCTATCGCGTCAAGCTCACGGCCAAGGGGCGCCGCCAGTTCGGCGTGATGGCGCATGCGCATGAAGCCTGGATCGTCAGCGCTTTTTCCGGGCTGAGCGAGAAAGTAATAGCGACCCTGCACCGCCTGCTGGGCAAGGTCAAGGAGCACAGCCTGAACGCCGCCAACTCTGCACAGGAAATCGCATGAAACACTTTATCGGCGCCGGCAACCCGATGCGCGCCCAATTCGACGCCACCGCCGCCTACCAGGCCCGTCACTTTGACTGGCGCTTTGACGCCGGCGTTGCCACCGTGACGCTGAATCGACCCGAGCGCAAGAATCCACTGACCTTCGATTCATATGCCGAGCTGCGCAACCTTTTCGAGGCGCTGAAATACTCCACCGACGTCAAGGCCGTGGTGCTGGCCGGCGCCGGCGGCAATTTCTGCTCGGGCGGCGACGTGCACGAGATCATCGGCCCGCTGACAAAAATGAGCATGCCCGAAATGCTGGAATTCACCCGCATGACGGGTGACCTGGTGAAGGCCTTGCGCAACTGCCCGCAGCCCGTGATCGCCGCCATCGACGGCATCTGCGCCGGTGCCGGCGCCATGATGGCGCTGGCCTGCGACATGCGTTTGGGCACACCCGGGGCCAGGACGGCCTTCTTGTTCACCCGCGTCGGTCTGGCTGGGGCTGATATGGGGGCCTGCGCCCTGCTGCCGCGCGTCATTGGCCAGGGGCGCGCCAGCGAGTTGCTGTTTACGGGCCGGGCCATGAACGCTCAGGAAGGCCTGGCCTGGGGTTTCTTCAATGCCCTGCACGACAGCGCCGACTTGCTGGGCTGTGCCCAGGCGCTGGCCAATGAACTGGCCGCCGGGCCGACCTTTGCCCAGAGCATGACCAAAACCATGCTGCAGCAGGAATGGGCCATGACCATCGAGCAGGCGATCGAGGCCGAAGCCCAGGCCCAGGCCATCTGCATGCAGACGGGGGATTTCCGCCGCGCCTATCTGGCCTTTTCGGCCAAGCAGAAACCGGTCTTTGAAGGGGACTGAGATGAGCCATGCAGCTGTCACCGGCCATCTGGCCCTGCCGTTCTTCAACGCCGGACACCAGGCGCTGGGTCGCGAGCTCGCTGCCTGGGTGGTGGGCCAACAAGTGGATGAAAGCGATGACCGTGCGGCCTGTCGCGAATGGGTGCGGCGCCTGGGCGAGGCCGGCTGGTTGCGCTACTGCGTGCCGGCTGAATTCGGCGGCGCCTTGCCCGAGCTCGACTCGCGGGCGCTGGTGATCCTGCGTGAAACCCTGGCCTATTACTCGCCGCTGGCCGACTTCGCCTTTGCCATGCAGGGGCTCGGAAGTGGCGCCATCACACTGGCCGGCACAAGCGCGCAAAAGCAGCGTTACCTGAGCGGCGTGGCGCAGGGCAGCCTGCTGGCCGCCTTTGCCCTGAGCGAGGCCGACGCGGGATCCGACGCGGGCGCCATGGCGACGCGCGCGACCCGCTCCGGTGACGAGATCACGATCGACGGCAGCAAGACCTGGATCAGCAACGGCGGCATCGCCGACTATTACTGCGTGTTTGCCAAAACCGACCCGCAGGCTGGAACCCGCGGCATCACGGCCTTCATCGTCGACGCCGATAGCGCAGGCCTGGACGATTCGGAACATATTGAAGTCATGGCACCGCACCCGCTGGCGACGCTCAAGTTCGCGCAATGTCGAATCCCGGCCAGCGCGCAACTGGGTGAACTCAATGGTGGCTTCAAGCTGGCCATGCGGACGCTCGACATCTTTCGTGCTTCGGTTGCCGCCGCAGCGCTGGGCATGGCGCGCCGCGCCCTGGCTGAAGCCATCACTTACGCGCAGAATCGGCCCATGTTCGGCCAGCGGCTGGCAGACTTCCAGCTGACCCAGGCAAAGCTTGGCGAGATGGCGGCCTTGATCGACGCTGGCGCCATGCTGACTTACCGCGCCGCCTGGCTGCGTGACTGCGTTGGCACCGACGATCCAGCCGCCGCCCAGGCCTACACCGCAGCCGCCGCGATGGCCAAGATGTGCGCCACCGAGAACGCGCAGCGCGTCATTGACATGGCCTTGCAAATGCATGGCGGCATGGGCGTCAAGCGTGGCAGCAAGATCGAAAGCCTCTACCGCGACATCCGCGCGCTGCGCATCTACGAGGGTGCGACCGAGGTGCAGCAACTGATCATCGGCAAGTCCGTACTCAGGTCATTTTCCGCTCAAGCCTGAAGGGAAGGTTATGTCCATTTCTGCCCAGACTGACCGCTTCGTCCACGAACAGCTGCCGCCGCTTGAGCAATGGCCCGAACTGCTCTACGCCACGCCGGAGTTGCAAGCCTTGCAGCAGACGCAGCAACTGAATCTGGTCCACGAACTGCTGGACCGCGCCGAGGAGAAAGGCTTCGCCGAGCGCCCCTTGTTGCGCTCACCGACATGCACGCTGAGCTATGCCCAGACGCGCGAACAGGTGGACCGCATGGCCCAGGTGCTGCTGCAGGATTTCGGGCTGGTCCCCGGCAACCGTGTGCTGCTGCGCGGCGGCAACTCCATCGGCATGGCGCTGGCCTGGCTGGCCGTGGTGAAAAGCGGGCTGATCGCAGTGGCGACCATGCCGCTGCTGCGGGCCAAGGAGCTGGGCGAAATCATCGCCAAGGCCCAGCCCCTTGTGGCGCTGTGCGATGCCCGACTGCTTGAAGAACTGCAACTGGCGCAGGCTCAGCAACCCTGGTTGAAAACCATCCTGCCCTTCAACGACGCTGCGAATCCAGCCTCGCTCGGCAATCTGGCGGCCCGGAAGTCGGGGCTGATCCCGGCTTGCCCCACCGCCGGCCAAGACATTGCCTTGCTGGTCTTCACCTCGGGAACGACGGGCAAGCCGAAGGCGGCGGTGACAACGCACCGCGATGTGTTGGCCGCCTGCGAGACCTGGCCACGCCATGTGCTGAAAGCCCGCGCCGATGACATCGTCATGGGCTCGCCACCGCTGGCCTTTTCCTTTGGCCTGGGAGGTCTGCTGATCTTTCCGATGTGGGCTGGCGCTTCGGTTTACTTTCCCGATGTTCCCTACACGCCGCAGGCGATGGCCAAAGTGATCTTCGAGACGGGCGCGACCATCTGCTACACGGCGCCGACCTTTTACCGCCAGCTCGCCTCCTGCATGCAGGAGGAGGCAGCGCAGCGCAGCGCGCCTTCATCACTGCGCCTGTGCGTCAGCGCTGGCGAAGGCCTGCCCGATGCCACGCGCCAGCAGTGGAAGGAGGCGACCGGCATCGAGCTGCTCGACGGCATCGGCGCGACCGAGATGTTCCACATCTTCATTTCCTCGGCTCCCGACGAAATGCGCCGCGGCGCGATCGGTCGCGTGGTGCCCGGTTATGCCGCCAAGGTGGTGGACGAGGGCGGCAATGAATTGCCGCGCGGCAGCGTCGGCCGCCTGGCGGTGCAGGGCCCGACAGGCTGCCGCTACCTGGGCGATGCCCGGCAGAGCCACTATGTGCAGGGTGGCTGGAACTACCCCGGCGACGCCTTCATGCAAGACGAAGACGGCTACTTCTTCTTCCTGTCGCGCGCCGACGACATGATCGTCACGGCAGGCTATAACGTCGGTGCGCCGGAAGTCGAAGACGCCTTGCTGCGCCACCCGGCCGTGGCCGAATGCGGGGTCATCGGGCGTCCCGACGAAGCGCGCGGCATGATCGTGAAAGCCTTCTGCGTGCTCAAAGCCGGTCAGCAAGGCGACGCGGCTTTGGTGAAGCAATTGCAGGACCATGTCAAGGCCAGCATCGCGCCGTTCAAATACCCGCGCGAGATCGAGTTCGTGCAGGCCCTGCCACGCACCGAGACCGGCAAACTTCAACGCTTCAAGCTCAAACAACTATGAAAACCCTTCAACCTGCCGGCTGGGCTGCGCCCCGCGGCTATGCCAACGGCGTTGCGGCGCGCGGCACGCAGATTTTTGTCGGTGGCCAGATCGGCTGGAACGCGCAGCAGCAGTTCGAGTCCGATGACTTCATCGCCCAGACCGCCCAGTCCTTGCGCAATGTGCTGGCCGTGCTGCAGGAGGCTGGTGCGGGGCCCGAGCATATGGTGCGCATGACCTGGTATGTGGTGGACCGTGTCGAGTACAACGCCCGCCTGAAGGAGCTCGGGCAGGTCTACCGCGAAGTCATGGGGCGCAACTTCCCGGCCATGAGTTGCGTGCAGGTGGCGGGTCTGATGGAAATGCGCGCCAAGGTCGAGATCGAAGTGACGGCCGTGCTGCCGGATTGAAGGATGAGCGCATGAATACACGCCATGACTGTCAGCAACTCGACTTGCAAGACCCGCTGCGCGAATTGCGCGATCAATTCGTGATTCCAGCGGGCTTGATCTACCTCGACGGCAACTCGCTGGGCATGCTGCCCAAAGCCACGGCGGCGCGTGTTGCTGAAGTGGTGGCGCAGGAATGGGGTCAGGGTCTGATCCGATCCTGGAACGGCGCAGGCTGGGTCGACCTGCCGCAGCGCCTGGGCGACAAGATCGCCACCATGGTGGGTGCCGGCCCTGGCCAGGTCGTGGCCACCGACAGCACCTCGATCAATCTGTACAAGGTGCTGAGCGCGGCCATGTCGATCGCCCAACAAGACGCCCCGGCGCGTCAGCGGGTGCTGAGCGAACGCAGCAACTTCCCTACCGACCTCTACATTGCCCAGGCCCTGTGCCGGGAACGTGGCTTCACCTTGGAGCTCGTCGAAGCCGAAGAGATTGCCGGCAAGCTGGGCGACGATCTGGCGGTGCTGATGCTCACCCATGTGAACTATCGCACCGGCGCCATGCACGACATGGCTGCCCTCACCGCCGCGGCGCAGGCTGCGGGCGCGCTCACGGTCTGGGACCTGGCGCATAGCGCTGGCGCCGTGCCCGTGGCGCTGCTGGAGGACCGAGCCGATTTCGCCATCGGTTGCGGTTACAAATACCTCAACGGCGGCCCTGGCGCCCCGGCCTTTGTCTGGGTGAATCCGCTGCACGCCGAGCGCTTTTGGCAGCCACTGGCCGGCTGGTGGGGCCATGCCGCGCCGTTTGAATTCAGCCCTGACTACCGGCCCGCGCCAGGCATCAAGCGCTACCTTTGCGGCACGCAGCCCATCATCAGCCTGACCGCGCTGGAATGCGGCTTGGCCGTGTTCGAGCAGGCACAGGCGCTGGGCGGCATGACCGCGCTGCGTGCCAAGTCGCTGGCGCTCACCGATCTGTTCATCGAACTGGTGGCGCAGCGCTGTCAAGGCCATGGCCTGGGCTTGGCAACGCCGCTGGTCCATGACCAGCGCGGCTCGCAGGTCTGCTTGACCCGGGAGTACGACGCCGATGGCAGATCCGGCGCCTACGCCATCATGCAGGCGCTGATTGCGCGCGGGGTCATCGGTGATTTCCGCGCCGGCGACGGGCGGCAACATCGCGACATCCTGCGCTTTGGTTTCACGCCGCTGTACATCGGCTTCGAGGAGGTCTGGCAGGCAGTGGAACAACTCGGCCAGGTGCTCGACAGCGGCGAATGGCAGCAGCCCGAATTCAACCAACCGCAGGCCGTCACCTGAAGGGCAAGCCATGACTACAAAGCATAGCGAGCAAATCGTGATCGAAGAAAAGCCTCAACTCGACTTCAGCCAGTCGATGAGCTATGGCGACTATCTGCAACTTGATGCAGTCCTGAATGCGCAGAAGCCACTCTCGCCAGATCACAACGAGATGCTGTTCATCATTCAGCACCAGACCAGCGAGTTATGGATGAAACTCATGCGCCACGAGTTGACTGCAGCTGTCGCGGCCATCGCCGCTGATGAACTCGGCGCTGCCTTCAAGATGTTGGCTCGCGTGAGCAAGATCATGGAGCAATTGGTCCATGCCTGGGACGTGCTGGCCACGATGACGCCGCCCGAGTACAGCGCCATCCGGCCCTATTTGTCCAATTCCAGCGGCTTCCAGAGCTACCAGTACCGTTGCATCGAGTTCACTCTGGGCAACAAGAATGCCGCCATGCTGAAGCCGCATATGCACCGTCCGGACCTGCTGGCCCAGGTCCAGGCGGCCTTTGAAGCGCCATCGCTGTACGACCAGGCCCTGCGCCTGTTGGCGCGCCGTGGTATCCCTGTGCCGGTCAGCCACATTGCGCGCGACTGGACCCAGCCTTATGTGGCCAGCAACGATGTGGAGCGGGCTTGGTTGCAGGTGTACCGCGACCCTGCACAGCATTGGGACCTGTACCAGTTGGGCGAAGAACTCACCGACCTTGAAGACACCTTCCGGCTCTGGCGTTTCCGCCATGTCACCACCGTGGAGCGCGTCATCGGCTTCAAGCGCGGCACCGGGGGCACCGGTGGCGTGAGCTACCTGCGCAAGATGCTCGACGTGGTGCTGTTCCCCGAGATCTGGACCCTGCGTACTTCGCTATGAATGGGCCTGTCCGCGCTGAGCCATGTCGCCAGCGCGCTGCGCCCCAGGAGATGGCGCGCGGTCAACTAGCGGGAGCTAGTTGACCTTCGTCCTCAGCGGCCCACCCCAAAGGCTCGCAGTCAGGGTGAGAATCCGCCGGGTTTTCAAGATGGCGCCGCAATGGGCGCCCTGCGCATCAGAACTTGAAAGTTGCGTCCACGCCCACGGTCCGGCCTTGCGTCAGATGGCCGATTGCTCCGACTTGTCCCGGCCAACCGGCATACGTGACAGCATTGACATCGGAGTAGTACTTCTTGTCGCCCAAGTTCCGGCCGTAGAGGTTGACCGACCACTTGTCTTTTTCCTGGCGTATACCGACGCGCAGGTTGTACAGGCTGAAACCGTCCGATACCGCAATGTTGTCAGGGTGCCAGTATTTCTGGCTGCGCTGTTCCATGTCGAAGCGCCCGAATCCCATCAGCCCGTTGCCGATCGGCGTGGTGTATTGCGCCCCCAGCGCCACCTTCCAGGGCGAGTTCTTTGGCGTGTGTTTGCCTACCGTCGCGGGTTGTGCCGCATTGGCCTTGATGATGCTGTCTGTCAGACCGAGACCACCGTCGAATTCCAGGCCGCGCGCGGGCGCAAAGCGAAAATCGATATCCAATCCCTTGATGTCGACCTTATCGATGTTCGCGATAATTTGCTGGAAGTTCTTGACGTAGAAGAACTGGAAGTCCTTGGACTTGGAGTTGAACACGGCCATATTGAGGATCAGGCGCTTATCCAGAAAACTGCTCTTGTAGCCCACCTCGAAATTTTGCAATGTTTCGGCTTTGACCATCGGAGAATTCGAGGTCGTCGCATTGAACAGGCCAGAGCGAAAGCCCGTGGCGAAGGTGCCATAGACCATATTGCTTGGATCCAGGTGGGTGGTCAAGGTGAACTTCGGCTGCGCGGCGGAAAAGGTTTTTGCAACGGAACTGCCGCTGTTCAAGTCGGTCATCGAACGGCGGTCGGTGTCATAGCGCAAGGCGCCAGAGAACGTTGTTTGCGGATTGATGTCGTAGTCGACCTGCCCAAAGACCGCGCTCGCCCGGCCCTTGTGCTGGTCGTGACTTGGCGGACCAAGCAGCACAGCCAGATTGTCATAGCCGGCAAGGCTGCTAGTGAAATCGATGAAGGCACGGTTCGCCATATCACGCTGGCTGTTCAAATGGAACAGGCCGCCGATCCAGCGCAGCCGCTGCTTCGATGGCGAAGTCAAGCGTATTTCCTGCGAGAAGCTTTTGACATGGCGATCCTGGCCTTGCCCGAATTGTCCAGGGCTGCCGGGGAAAAGGTAGTCGACCGGCCCCAGAATGCCACCCAGCGCATTCTTGGAGTTCGTGAAGTCCAGGTCGCCGCGGTATTTTTCGCTCAAATCCGTATAACCGCTGATCGCGGTGAGCAGCCCCAGACGAGTGTCCACCTCGGCTTTGAAAGAAAAATCGTTTGTATAACCCCAGGTGACGCCCATGAGATTCATGTCCGGCGCGACGATCTTGTTCGGGTTGCCATCGCGCAAAATGCTATCCGAGGTCGCTCCGCCCCTGTAGTCTTGCGAACTTGCGCGAAAGTCCAGATTTACCGAATCACTCGCCGCCACCGTGATTCTGGCGCGGACCGAGTTGTCGTGGTCGATGTAGTCCGCGCCCTTGTTCAGGAAGACGTTGTTGGTGATGCCGTCCGACGACTTCGTTTGTCCGACGAGGCGGAACATCACCTTGTCGGGTACCAGCGCACCGCTGACGCCAGCACCCATCTCCCTGGTGCTGCCTGAACTGAAATCGGCCTTGACGAAGCCCTCCAACTGGTTCTTGGGTTTTTTGGACTCGATCACCAGCGCGCCGCCAATGGCATTGCGGCCGTACAAGGCGCCCTGCGGTCCCTTGAGCACTTCGATGCTCTGGATGTCGAACAGGTTCATCTTCAACTGCTTCTGGTCGTTCTGCGGCACCCCGTCGACGACCACCGCCACCGGCGAGTCCCCATTGTTCAGTTGCGAGACGCCGCGAATGACCAAGTATGAATTTGAGTAGGTGTAGGACTGGTCGAAAGACATATTGGGCGTCATGTTCACGAAGTCCTGCGTGCTCTTGATGCCGGAATCCTCGATCTGCTTGGCCGTGAATGCTTTGACCGCGACCGGAACGTCCTGCAACTTTTCATCGCGTCGCTGTGACTTCACGATCACCGTCTCCAGCACGTAGGCCGATTCGGCATTGCTGGCGGGTGCGGTTTGCGCCCAGACCGAGGTCGATCCCAATAGCGCGATCAAAGCCAATGGAATCGGGTTGAGCTGTGCATTGCTGTGCTTGCGAGCTTGCATGGGGAGTCTCCGTTTAATTGTGAGGGCAGGGTAACCGGGTGCGCTTCTTGAACCGGCGTTGGGTACTTGCTGCCGTGTGGATTTTGTGCTGCA